>NZ_CAKJTO010000105.1:9321-15815 GCF_917627405.1 Protofrankia sp. Cj5 | reverse complement strand
TCTTCATGCTCCTGTCCAATTCGTGTTGTGTCGCGCGGCGCCGGACGGCTGCCTGCCGTTTCGCCGCGATGGTCGCTCTGTCCGGAGACCGCAGGTCCCAGACGACGCCGGCGCTGCCGAGCAGGGCCAGCGTCCAGCCGCTCAGATCTGGCTCCCAGGCACGGACGCCATGCCGATAGGAGCCCGGGAACGCGTGATGGTTGTTCTGCAGTCCCTCTCCGAAGGTGACGAGGGCTACCGGCCAGTTGTTGGCGCTGCGGTCGCCGGTGTCGAATGGCCGGCCGCCGATCATGTGGGAAATCGATCCGACGCACCAGGCGGCCTGGTTCGCCACGAACATCCGGGCAAGGCCACCAAAGACGAGGCCGGTCAGTGCCGACATGGCGGTCCGGCCGGCGGCGAACCCGATGAGTGCCGGCAGGAGCAGGCCAGCCAGCATCCAGAGCTGGTAGGTCCGGTGGTAGAAGAACAGCCGACGGTCGCGCATGATATCGGGCGCCCACAGGCTCCAGCTGGAGCTCTCGTCGCTGAGCATCCACGGCATGTGCGCGTGCCAGAGTCCACGCAGCTTGTTGCGGACACCTTCGCCATGCAGGTTCGGGGTGTGCGGATCGCCCGGTCCGTCGCTGAACCGGTGATGCCGGCGATGGGTGGTGACCCAGTACATGATCGGCCCCTGCCCGCCCATCGAACCACTGATCAGCAGGATCGCCTCGAAGAACCGCGATGTTTTGAACGTCTTGTGGGCGAGATAGCGATGAAAACCGATGGTAATGCCACCCATATGCACGAAGTACAACGCGGCGAACAGCACCAGGTCGATCGTCGCGTACATTCCGCTGGCCAGCAGGTAGATCGCGGCGACACAACCGAGTCCAGGCAGCGCCATCATGGTGAACGCGGTCACCCGTTTGATGCGCCGGCTGGCCGGGTCGAGCTTCACGATGCCCGCGGCGAGCGGTTCGGCCGTAGCCGAGGACATGGCAGTCCCCCTAAATATCTACTCGGAATCTCCGCGCGGACCGGATTTCTTCGGATACCGCACATCCCGGGCAAGACCTGCGACATCGAGCAGCTGGATGAACAGCCCGGCGATGTCGAGCTGCCAGCGGGTGTGCCGGGTCTGGGCCAGGGCCGGCTGGGCATGGTGGTTGTTGTGCCAGGAGCCACCGACGGAGAAAGGAGAGAGCAGCGAGATGTTGCGGCTGTTGTCCCGAGTCGGATTGGGTCGACGGCCCAGCGTGTGGCCGAGGGAGTTGACTCCCCAAGTCACCTGGTCAAGCAGGAAAATCCGGGCGAGCCCGCCCCACAGAAGCCCCCCGACGGCGCCGCGTGGGCCGTCGACAAGGCCCCCGATCAGTGCCGGCAGCGCAAGGCCGAGAACGATCCAGCCGAAATAGTACCGGTTCAGTCTCATGACGAGCCGGTCCCGCAGCAGGTCCGGCACGTTCCTGCTCCAGTTGGCCCGGCGGATCGTGAACAGCCAGCCGACATGGCCGTGCCACAGGCCGCGCAGCCGGGCGAGGCGACCGTCGCCGATCGGGCGAGGGGAATGCGGGTCGCCGTCCCGGTCGGTGAACGCGTGGTGGATCCGGTGGGTGGCGACCCAGAACAGGATCGGTCCCTGCGCCGCCATGCTGCCGGCGACCCCCAGGAAGCTGGTCAGCGCCGGCCCCGCGCTGAAGGCGCGGTGGGAGAAGAAACGGTGCAGGCCGCCCTCCACCCCCAACGCCGTCACCAGGTACATGCCGGCGAGCAGTCCGAGGTCGGTCCAGGTGAACCCGTACCGGATGGCGAAGACGATCGCCGCGACCACGCCGAGGGCCGGCAGCCCGACGGTGACGTAGGCCATTCTGCGGGCGAGGGCGTCGGTGTCCGGACCGGTACCGGCTGATCCGGGAGCGATGATCCGCGTCCCGGTAGCCCCGGTAGCCCCGGCGGGCAGCGGCCGGACGGCCGGCGCGGTGTCGGTACAGGAGGTCATGCCGGGCATCCCGTCACAGCCGGGATGGGCTCGCGGCCTGGTCCGTGGCCGGCCGTGGCCGTGGCCAGCAGCCCCTGGCGGTACGCCGACCGGGTGGCGTCGCGCCGGATCTTCCCGCTGGTGGTGACGGGGATGACACCGACCGGGCCGAGCTGGACGTCGGCAGGCCGGACGCCGTGGTCGGCCGTCACGGCCGCTACCACCGTGTCGCGGATCTCCGCAGCCAGCGCGGCAGCCTGTCGCGCTGTCCCCCGGATCTCGGCGACGATAACGAGCCGTTCGGTTCCGGTATCACCGTCATCGTCCACGGAGAAGGCCGCGGCACGCCGCAGTGCGGGGTGTGCCCCGCGCACAGAGCTTTCGATGTCCTGGGGATAGAGGTTACGTCCGGCGATGACGATCACATCCTTGATTCGACCGGTGATGAACAGCTCGCCGTCGAGCAGGAATCCGAGGTCGCCGGTACGCAGGTAGCGGCGCTCGGAGGTATCAGCCGGCGGAGCCGAGGAGGCCAGCCGGGCGGCGAATGTGTCAGCGGTCCGCTCGGGCTGGCCGAGGTACCCGGCAGCGACGTTCGGGCCGTGTATCCAGATTTCGCCCACGCGGCCGGCGGACAAAGGCCGCATGGTTTCCGGACTAACGATGACGACCTCATGGCCTTCCGCGACCACACCACAGCTCACGATCGCCGCGGCATTCCTGTCAGCCGCGCTGAGCGGGCGGGCGTGCCCGTGCTCGAGCGCATCCCGGTCGAGCCATTCGGTGCGGACCGTGCTGCCCGCGGCCCGGCCCGAAACAAACAAAGTCGCCTCAGCCATGCCGTAACAGGGAATGAGCACGGACTCCCGGTAGCCGCAGCCGGAGAACCGGTCCCGGAACCGATCGAGAGTGGCCCGGGAAACTGGCTCCGAGCCGCAGAAGACCTGCCGCAGCGAGCTGAGGTCCAGCGTTGCCAGCTCGTCGTCGGTGACTGTCTCAGCGCACAGGTCGAACGCGAAGTTCGGGCCGACAGAGATGGTCACCTTATTGTCGGTGATCGCCTTGAGCCACCGGTAGGGCCGTTGCACGAAGTGCGCTGGCGAAAGCATGACAAGTGGCCAGCCGCCGTGCAGAGCCAGCATGATCGTTCCCATCAGGCCCATGTCATGGTAGGGCGGCAGCCACGAGCAGCCAACCCGCTCCGGGTCAGCCCCCGTGTTGGCTTCGAGCGTCCGGCAGTTGCTGACCAGGTTCGCGTGGGTCAGCACGATGCCCTTGGGCTGGCCGGTCGAACCGGAGGTGTACTGCAGCAGCGCGGGTGTCGCCGGGCCGGCACCGAGACTGGGAAGATCCGCACCGTCCGTGACGGTGCGGTCCGCTGCCGCGCCCGGTGGGGCTGATCCGTGCGGCATGGCGACCGTGTCCTCGACGAACAGCCACACCGGGCGGGTTGTGGCCGGCGGAAGCCTGGCGGTGAGAGCGTCCGTCCGCCCCGCGAACCGCGCGTCGGCGATAACCGCGTCAGGTGCGCAGTCCCTGATAATCGACAGGAAGCGATCGGTCGCTCGGCGCCCGGTGGGCGGGAATGACGGCACCGCCGTCGCGCCCGCGGCGAAAATGCCGAACAGCGCGGCAATATAATGCAGCCCCGGATCGAGCGCGAGCATCACCCGATGACCTGCGAGCCCGTCACGCCGCAGTTTCTCGGCCAGCACTCCGGCGTGTACGGCCAGGTCCTGATAGGTCCAGTCGACGGCGTTGTCACCACTACCGTCCGGCAGGAAACGAAACGCGAGACGTGGTTGTTGCCGGGCACGAGCTGTAAGGATTTCACTCAACGAGGCACCTGGCCAGCAAACAGCAGGCTCCAAGTCGACTCCCCGAAATTTTTAGATCTGGAAATTAAATAAAATCATGCCATGTGCCTCGATCGGACGTCAATGCCTGCGATTCAAGTCCACACGAATCCCGCACATGATGTGCCAGGGAACAAGGAGAGCCGATCCAATTGTGCGCGGACACAATCCGACGCTGGGACGGCGGGAATCAGCTGGGTCGATCGTGCGCGACGATAAGATCATCAATCATTCACCGCGCCAGACGCTGGCAGCCCAGCGATGACCGATACCTGCTCCGACACCTTAAAATTACTTTCCGTAATAATTGGTACGCTCCGCAACAAGAGCCTGTTTCTGTCATGCTTCGATGCGCTGGCCTCCTCGATCCGCATGCCACCGTCGTGGCTGCCACCGTCACGCCGTCCCCGGCGCGCGGAGGCCGGGCCGGGCCCCATCCCCTGTTGGATAATGTTCACCGAGTCCAGCCGCTTCCTGATCGCCGCCGGATTTCGCTGCCACGCCACGGGGCCGCCAGGGGCCCGGAACTCCGTACCATCCCGCTGGGCGGGCGGACTCGGTTGCATAACAGGCGGACGCCGCCCTTTGGGTTCCGCCTGGTTGACTGATCGGATCACCATGCACAAAAACAGAGCGTAAAATCATGGCGTGCGCGTGGATGGTCTGCCGTTTTCCCGATGAAGTCGATACCTTTATAAATCCATCCGGCGGGGCGACAGGCCCGCGGATGTCAGCGCGCCACAAGCGGTCCCAGCCTTTCCTGCCGTACGACGACGTGTGATCGTGTGCGTGGTCGCGTCCTGCCGATAAGGAGCGGATACATGCCAACCGACCCGTTGCCTCCGACGGTGTTCACGCCGGCTGGGTGGGAGCAGGAGGCGGCAGGGGAGGACGTCGCATCGCTGCAGGAGCGCGCGCTGCACGCGCTGAAAGCGCGCCTGCCCGAGCTCGCGGAGGTTGTCGCCGCCTCGCTGCCTGCCGCGGAGCCGGCGTACTACGACGAAAGCATCCTGCCCCAGGAGCCAGCCCCGATGATCGGAAAATCCATCGAGAACGCCCTGGCGGCGCTACGCATCCCCGCGGATAAAACAGATAAAAGGGATAAACTGCTGGACTGGCCGCGCAGGGTCGGTGAGCGCTGCGGCCGGCAGGGGATGTCGGGCAAGGCTGTGCGGCGGGCATACGAGCTTGCTGGCAAAGCGGTCGCCAACGCGCTGACGCGGTGGACCGTCGAGGCCGATGTGCCCCTCCCCCGGGCCGCCGCGCTGCTCGACGATCTGTGGGACATCGTTGACGAGCATGCCGCCGCGGCGCTGGCCGCCCTGCGTGCGACCGAGATGGAGCTGCTGCGCGCGCAGACCGCCGACGTCCTGCTCGATGCCCTGCTCAACGGGGCAACCGACGCCAGCACCATCGCCGCGGTCGCCAGATCCTTCGCCATGCCCGAGCAAGGCCGCTACGCGGTCATCGTGCGGCGCCCAACCGAGGGCGGGCCGATCCTCGACCCCGTCGATCTGCCGGTACGCGCGGGTACCGCCCGGCTGATCTGGCGGCTGTACGGGGAGAGCGCGGTCGGCGTGGCGGTGCTCGGGACGCTGCCGGTACCGTCCCTGGCCGGCCGCCTGCCCACGAACGACGGTTTCCGGACCGGCGTGAGCATGGCGGTGACGGGGCTGGCCACGCTCGGCCGGGCCCGCCGGCTCGCGGAACTGGCCTCCCGGACCCTCCCCCATGGTCTCGCCATTCTGGAGGAGCAGCTCCCGGCCGCGATTCTGACCGCCCAGCCGGACCTCGCGCACGAGCTGAAGGTTCTTGTGCTGGCACCGGTGCTGGGCCTCGACCCGGTGAGCCGGGATCTGCTGCTGAACACGTTCGCGGTCTGGTTACGCTCGGACGGCTCGGCAGCGCAGGCCGCGACCGCGCTGTGCTGTCATCGGAACACCGTGCTGAACCGGCTACGGCGACTCGAACGGCTCACCCTGCGCTCACTGACCATTCCCCGGGATCTGGTCGAGCTGTCCCTGGCCCTGGAGGCGTTCCAGCTCCAGCGCCGCTCCATGGTCCCGCGCTGCCCGTCCTTCGGTGATCTCACCCCTTGGGCCGGGTCTCGCTGACGGGCCGTCCGGCCACGCACGCCACCGCCGCCGGCCTCGGGAACGGCCATCGTGGCGGTGCCCGGCGCGTCACCGGTGGCGGGATGGGCGAGAGCCCGCGCGGAAGGCACAGCCTGGAATTGAACTATGCGCCTTCGCTGTCCCGTGAGATGACGAGACCCCCGCGTCGGAGTCTTGGGATGGAGCTTACGACGCGGGGGTCTCACCTGGGAGCGTGTGTGAGATCGTCATTCCGGCTCGCCGCGCCCAGGCGCCCCTGGCCGCGTTGTCGGCCACACCGAGACAACTCATCCGGCATCGCTTCGGCCTTCCGCCTTGCCAGGGGGCACCTAGCCGCGGCTCACTGATCGAAAGCCCGATCTCACACACGCTCTGAGTGGCTTCGCCGCACATCGTTCCCGCGGGCGTGGTAGTGCCCGATGCCGATGGAGTGCCTGACGTCACCCCCGCTATCGGCCACGGCCCGCGGCGGCGGTAGCGAGATCACCGATCAGAGTGGAATAATACGGAAGGCCACCGGGGCATATCGTCAGCCGACGGCACGGCCGGCGGAGCCACTAA
>NZ_CAKJTO010000105.1:0-9109 GCF_917627405.1 Protofrankia sp. Cj5 | reverse complement strand
GCCGGGCGCTCTAAGCGCGGAAAACCATGATCGCGCACTTTTTTCACGCCTTCTGGTCGATATCACCCCGTCGGGGTCGACAGCAGCCCGTCAGAAACACGCACCCCGGCGGAGCGCGAGCCGGGCAGCGTGCGCGCCCGCCATCCCGTGCGCACCCGCTCCGGGCGGCGTGGCGGCCGAGCACAGGTACACACCGGGCACCGGTGTCGCCCACGGCCGGGGCGAAAGGACCGGACGAGCGAGGAGCTGGCGCAGGTCGGCGCTGCCACCGCCGATGTCGCCGCCGATCTCGTTGGCGTTGTGCGCCGCCAGCGCCCTCGGCGGCATCGTGTGCCGGGCCAGCACGCGGTCACGGAAGCCGGGAGCGAACCGCTCCACCTGCGCCTCGATCTCATCGGTCATGTCGACGGTGGAGCCGAGCGGGACATGGCAGTAGGCCCACGCCGTATGCCGCCCGGCGGGAGCACGCGACGGATCCGCAACGCAGGCCTGCACGAACAGCACAAACGGGCGGGACGGATGCCCGCCGCGGGCCACCGCCCGCTCGGCCGCGGCGACCTCCGCGAGGGTGCCCCCCAGATGCACGGTGGCGGCACCAGCCACGGACGGGTCCCGCCACGGCACCGGAGCGTCCAACGCCCAGTCGACCTTGAACACGCCCGGCCCGTACCGGTAGCGCGCCAGCACGCGACGGTAGCCGGCCGGCAGCCGGTCGCCGGCGACTTCGAGCACCTGTCGTGGGGTCAGGTCGAGCAGCACCGCCGCTGCCGGTGGCAGCTCGGCGAGCGAGCGCACCGGGGTGGCGGTGACCAGTTCCCCGCCGAGCCTGCGCAACCGTCCAACCAGGGCGTCCGCAAGTGACTGGGATCCACCGACCGCGACCGGCCAGCCGACATGATGCGCCAACAACGCGAGGAACAGCCCATACCCACCGGTGACGGGTTGACGCAGGTCAAGCATGGAATGGGCGGCGCAGCCAGCGAGCAGCGCGCGGCCACGGCCGCCGCGCAGCGCCGCCTGGGCGAGAATGGTCGCCGGCCACAGCCCGCGGGCGCCGAACCGGGCCAGGGTGACCGGCGCCGCAGGGGGCAGATCGAGCGGGGCAAGCACATCTGCCGTAAGGCCGTCACCATCCGCGACGAGCGGAGCGAGCAACCGGCGCCACCCCGACCCGGTTCCAAGGCCCGCGTCGGTCCGCGCGACATCGCGGTGCAGGAGCGCAGCCGGCCCGTTGTCGAGCGGATGCGCGAGCGGCACCGCTGGATGCGCCCAGCGCAGGCCCTCGTCAGCCAGCGGCATCGCGCGCAGCGCCGGTGAGGCCAGCGCCAGCGGCAGCACGGTGGCGCACACGTCGTGCCGGAACCCCGGGAGGGTCAGCTCCTCGGTGCGCAGCCCGCCGCCAGCCGTTGGCGCAGCCTCGACGACCAGCACCCGCCAGCCGGCTTCGGCGAGCGTCACCGCGCCGGTGAGCCCGTTGGGGCCGGAACCGACGACGACCGCGTCGAACCCGTCCGCACCGGCCCGGCCCACTCGCCGCCTCAACGGCTTCCATGGGCGGACGATGCTGCGCCGATCCCATCCGCACGGCTCGCGGGCAGTCCCTTCACGCGCTTACAGCGTGCTGGGACCGAAGCCAGTCGAGCGAGGTCTGGGCTATCTCCCGCCAGCCGTGATCGATAGTCAGGGAATGACCGCGATCGAACTGCTTGAATTCAGTCACCGCGCTCGAGTGCCGGTAGCGCTTGAACGCGGCGCGGCTGACCGCGTCAGGAACCGTGTGGTCCTGACGGCCAGAAATGATGAGCAGCGGGCCGCGGGCCGAGTTCTTGACGTCGACCCGGGCCGGGGAGTGCGGCGCGAAGTTCGCGGCCGCGGTTTCAAACAGGGGGCGAGCCGGGGACGGGATCGTCCACATGTCGTACAGTTCGTTCGACTCCTGGCGGCTCAGCTCGTTACCGAAGCCGTACTTGAACTCGTTCCGGTTCGGGACGAAGCTCTTGGTGAGATTCAGCGGATTCCGCAGGACCGGGAAGGTGGACTTGAGCTGAGTGACGGGCAGCGGCAGCACGCCCCGGATCTGCGCGGGATCGATCGCGATCGCGGCGGCGGCCAGATTCTGGCCGAGCAGGCTCTGCGCGATGAGGCCGCCGAAGGAATGACCGATCACGATCGGCTTGGTGTCAAGGGTCCGCAGAAATTCGCCATGATGATTGATGATCTCGCCCAGCCCTTTGCCCGCCTGGGCTTCCGGGTGCGCCCGAGCCGCCTCGACTGTGGCTGCCACACCTGGCCATTCCGGTGTAAACGTCTCATAACCGGCGGCCGTGAACAGCTCGGCCCAGTTGCGCCAGCTCGTCGAGTGCAGCCACAACCCATGGATGAACACGACAGGTGCGCTCAGTACGGTCACGATCCCGCTCCCTCCCGACAAGCCCGGCACGCTGACCGACACATAGACAGAAGCATCAGTCAAAGCCGATGACGCGAGAACTGTCAAGCGCGGCGGGTGGGATTCACCCAGACCCGTCGTGGTCCGCGGCTGGCCACCGCCCCCGGACAGCCCGGACCACAACAGGATTCCCTCAGGAGCTGAACGTGTAGGTGGGGAGATTCGCGGGGACGATGTGCTGGTGAAAGCTGAAGATCTGCGGATCCGCCGGGTCGACCGTCGCGCTGGCCCAGTGGTTGAGTGAGCTGCCGAAGGTCATCACCCGGGTGAAGTTCTCGATGACGTTGCCCGCGTCGTCACTCAGCGGCTTGTCCACGGTGAAGTAGTGACTGTCGCCGTTGACAAGAACAACCGGCTTCCCGAAGTCGACGGCCGCCCGGGCGAGCAGGGCCTTGGTGTCGGCGAAGTGGTCCGTTGGGTCGACGGTCGTGCCGCCCGGGGCGGTGGGGCTGTCGCCGAACATATCGGCCTGCACAGTGATCATAATGGCCTTCGAGCCGCTCGCCTTCGCCGCCGCGAAGGAATCCCGGATCCACCGCAGGTTCGCGGCGTTACGCGCCGCATATTCCGCGTTGGCCTCGGCCTGCGGGCCGTCCTTGACATCGCCGTCGGGTATGTAGTTGTTGTTGCTGCCGGGGACGTTGACACCGACGTAGGTCACTGGGCCACGCGTCCATCGCACGTTTTCCGGGTACTGCGGGCTCTGTCTCGTCAGCTGGAGGGTACGGCGCCCCAGGCTCCGGTCATCCGGGAAGAAGACCTGGCGGAGGTAGTTCAACCGGTCGACCGAATCGAATGTGGGCCCCGCCGTGGACGGCCGGTCGCAGTCTGTCCACTCGTTGTCACCGGGAACGTAGACAACCGGGTCCCGGAACTGGTTGAACAGATTCAGGGCATATTTGTAGACATCCGGCTGACCGGCTTTCTGCGCGGAACCGTCAATGTCAGCGTAGCACGGCTCGCCACCGTTCTTGATATCACCGTCGAAGATGGAGAACGCCAGGTCGTGAGAATTCATGTCGGCGATTACATGAGGATACTGCAACCGGCCGTTGGGGCCGTATGGCATGTCGCCGAAAAGCCCGATCTCATAGTTCCGCGTATTGCGCCACCCATCTCGTCGATCGTCATCGTTCGGATTGGCACTGGCCACGCCAGCCGTCACACCGGCGGCGGCGAAACCAAGTGCGAGCACGATGGCGGTTAAGCCGACAACTCTGCGCTGAGAGGTCATGAATACCCTTTCTGAGGATGCGGCTGGCGCAGGCTCCGTACTGGAAGAAACAAAGCAGCAAAGTACGACGGACGGGTGATGGCGGGGCGAACAAACGCTGACCGGGAGATTACGGTTACCGTATTGCGCGGAATCGAAGCCTCGATTGATCAATCGTAGTACGCCCAGCGCGGCGCAAGCCACCGAAGGTAAGCAAAGCCGTGTCCGGTGGAGCGGCAGGCTGTATCGATGGTGCGGCCGCCGTAGCCTTGAGCCCATGGTCAAACGTCTGTACTTCCGCCAGCTGCTGTCCGGGCGCGACTTCGCGGTCGGCGATCCGATAGCGGCTCAGATGGTCAACTTCACCTATCTGATCGGCGATCAGGAAACTCGGGACGCGGTCGTGGTCGACCCGGCGTACGCGATCGACGACATCCTCGCCGCCCTTGCCGACGATGGTATGCGGCTCGCCGGTGTGCTGGTCACGCACCACCATCCCGATCACGTCGGTGGCGACATGCTCGGCTTCTCCCTGCCCGGCCTGAAGGATCTGCTCACCCGTGTCCAGGTTCCGGTACACGTACACCGCGATGAAGCCGAATGGGTACGGCGCACCACCGGGGTCAGCGCCACCGACCTGGTCAGCCATGACCATGACGACGTGGTCGACGTCGGCGCGGTGCCCATCCGGCTGTTGCACACCCCCGGGCACACCCCCGGCAGCCAGTGCTTTCTGGTGGACGGCGGGCGGCTGATAGCCGGCGACACACTTTTTCTGGAAGGGTGTGGGCGAACGGACTTCCCCGGAGGTGACCCCGACGCCATGTACACCAGCCTCCAGCAGCTGGCCGCGCTGCCAGCGGACCCAGTCGTCTTCCCTGGGCACCTTTACTCGGCACAGCCGTCCGCACCGATGTCGGCGGTTCGGCGTGACAATACTGTTTTCCGGCCCCGGAGCATTGAACAATGGCGGATGATGTTCGGCGGGTGACCCGCCCGACGAACCGGCGATCAGCAGCTCCCGCAACTAGCTGTATGTAATCGGATAACCCGGCACCGCTTTCGATGACCTGGGAGACAATGATGATTCCTGCTAACGCGGTGCCTGCCGATGCCATACCCACGGGCCTCGATCTCGCCGCGCTGACCGCCTACTTCGATGTACGGGTACCAGGGCGGTGCGGTCAGCTGCGCGCCGCCCTGCTGGCCGGCGGCCGCTCGAACCTGACGTATCGCGTGTGGGACGAGGCATCCAGCTGGGTGGTGCGCCGGCCCCCGCTGGGTGGGCTGACCCCCTCCGCGCATGACATGAGCCGGGAGTTCCGGGTGGTCGCCGCTCTGGCGGGGACCGACGTCCCCGTGCCCGACGCGATCGCGCTCTGCGAGGACAGCACGGTGATCGGCGCTCCGTTCTCCGTGGTCTCACTCGTCGACGGTGTTGTCATCCGTAGCCGCGAAGATCTGGACAGCTACTCCAACGCTCAGGTCGCGCAGGCTGCCTTCGGTGTGCTCAGGGCATTGGCCCGCCTGCACGCGGTACCATACGCGGAGGTCGGCCTGGCTGATTTCGGCCGGCCGGAGGGTTACCTGAGCCGGCAGGTAACGCGCTGGCGCAACCAGTGGGCCCACGTCGCCACCAGGGAACTGACCGACATCATCACCCTGCACGCCCGGTTGCGGGACGCGCTGCCGGCTGAGAGCGGCGCGGCGATCGTCCACGGGGATGTCCGGATAGACAACGCCATCCTCGACCCGGACAGCCTCGGTACCGTCCGCGCGCTGGTGGACTGGGAAATGGCTACGCTCGGCGATCCGCTCGCGGACCTCGCGCTGGCCGCCGTCTACCGTGACCCCGCCTTCGAAGCGGTGCTCGGCGGCTCGGCGGCGTCGACCAGCAACCGCATGCCAGCGGCGGACGAACTGATCGAGGCATACGCCCTGGCCGCTGGGCGAAATATGGTGAACCTTAGCTTCTACCTGGCTCTGGGCTATTTCAAGATTTCTGTGATTGCGGAGGGGATCCACGCCCGCTACCTCGGCGGAAAAACCGTCGGTGATGGTTTCGAGACGGCGGGGGCCGCTGTGCCGGAACTTGTCGCCGCCGGTCTGCGCGCCCTGCGCGCCCTGCGCTGAGGCCCTCGTCACCAGAAGCTGCGTGCGTTGACAACCTTCGGCCCACGTGGCAGAGTACTGAAATATACTTACAGCGTAAGCGCAGAAATAAAAAGAGGTAAAAGAGGCAAAAAAGAGAAAGAAGCGCACTATGACCATGAGCGCTTTGTTTATGGAAATTTCTTTCCAGCGCTGGGGCCGACGTGCGCCCGCCATCCCACCGAGGTTCCCTGGCATCGCTCCTGCCTGCGAGTAGACCGCGGCCCGTGGTCACGGACAGGACCGCCTCCCTGCCCCTGGCCACGGATCCGCTTCAATCCATTGCCGAGAGCGACCTGCGCGGAGGTGCAGCAGGCACCTCGCGTCATCGCTCACCATCCATCGCCGCGCGACGCGCGAGTGCCCCTGCTCGTCGGTTGACGTCCACCACCTCCGGTGACTCCCCGCGCCGCCTCGCGATGAACGCGCCCCCGCCCCGCTCCCTGACTCATCCCTCTGTTAGCGGGCGCTCGTACTCTGGGCAGCGATAAAAGAATCGTCCGGCGCGGGACGGCCATTATCATGTTCCCGTCGCGCCTCGTCCCGCGGCTGTGACGTTCTCGGCCTCAGGGCGTTACAGTGTGCCATATCGTGGCCCTCAGCAATCATAGCGGTAGGTTCATAGCGGGCAGATAACCAAGCACGTGCACGAGTCTCTCTCCCGTTCCGGTCCTGGACCGGTCTGAACCTGTCGTTCGCCCCGAATGACCTGGCTGACCCAGCGGGCACCTTTTCGTGCGGCCGTATGCCCAGTGAACCGAGGACGGACAACAACCATCATGGCGAAGAGCAACGGGTCCAGCACCCACCGGCCCCTCAGTCGTGAGCGGATTCTTCGTACCGCTCTTCGACTCGTCGACCGCGACGGCGTCGACGCGCTCAGCATGCGCCGTCTCGCCAGCGAACTCGGCGTGGAGGCCATGTCCCTGTATAACCACATCCCCAACAAGGCTGCGCTACTCGACGGGGTAACCAAAATCATACTGGATGAGATCAAGCCGGCGGTGGCCGCGAGCGGGCCGTGGGAGGAGCGAATCCAGGCCATAACCAGCGAGTTCCGCCGCGTGGCGCTGGCCCACCCCGCAGCCTTCATTTTGCTGGCCACCCGACCGGTGGCCTCGACAGTGGCCCTCCAGGCGTTCGAGACCGGGCTGGCTCTGCTGGCTGACGTCGGATTCGACAGCGCCACGTCCGTTCACGCGATACGCGCAATAGTCGCCCTCCACACCGGCGCCATCCTGCGCCAGCTCTCCGGCGGCGGGAGCTCGTTGATCGAACGGTCGGAGGCGCCTGAGCTGCTTGCCCAACAGGCAGCGGCGCTGCGGGCGGGCGGCTTCCCCGCGCTGGCCGCGGCCGTGCCCGACCTTGGCAGCTGCGATCATGATGAGGAATACCGATTTGGGATGGAATTGATCCTGGCCGGACTCCGCCAGCAGCTGGCCAGGCAAGAGGAGGCGCGGGTCGCATCCTGAAGCAGCCTATGATCCGCCATCTCATGGAGAGGCTCCGGCAACAGGGCAGGAGCCTCTCCGCATCACTCTCCGTACGTGACCGTGCGACGCACGGATACCTCAGCTCGTCGATCGCCACCTACCACCTCCGGTGGCTCCCCGCGCCACCTTGCGGTGGACGCGTCCCAGCCCCGCTCCTTGATCCAGCCCCGTGTCGCCAGGCACTCTAACTACACACAGGAGGCACCTGAGATGACGGAGGTCAGGGGACGCTGGCTTCGGCGTGATATGCCCCGCATTCGATCGTTCGGTGATCGCCCAGCGATTGCCACGCGATTGGGTTGAGTCGCCGGACGTCGATCGCGGTGGTCGACGACGGCAGTCGGCAGTAGACGGATGCGCAGGACAGCAGAGGCTCGGACCAAGGAGCGCTGGCGGCACCGGCTCTGGCGGTGGACTCACGAGGAGGTCCGCGTGGCGGTGGGTGAGGAGAGTCCCGGTATCTCCATGTGGCGGCTGCGAGTGGCCGCGCTCGGGTGTGCGACCGCCTGTCTGAGCGGGTATGCCATCACAGCTGGTACCGCAATGACCACCTCCGGGTTGCCAGGCCGTGCCGGTGACGGCCCGATCGTCATGGGGCCGGGAATCCGCGCTGCCGCCGCTGTCGCTACTGTGGCCGTTCCCGACGTGTTCACCGCGGCGGCTGGCAGCCCTATTCCGGCGCAGCGGTCCGGTGCCGCGGCCCGAGTTATGCCAGGCGTGGTTCGTATCGTTTCCAAGCTCGCCACACAGAATGGTTCTGCCGCGGGAACCGGCATGCTCCTGAACTCCGGTGGCGAGATACTTACCAACAATCACGTCATCCAGGACTCCGCAGGTATCACCGTGACCGTCGCCAGTACTGGTCGTGCGTATCCTGCCGCGGTAGTCGGCGCCGATCCGACCGATGATGTCGCCGTACTCCAGCTGCGCGGCGTTTCAGGGCTCACCGCGGTTCCGATCGGGGACTCCGCGAAGGTTTCCATCGGCGATTCCGTCGTTGCTGTTGGCAATGCTGAGGGCGGTGCGCCGATCACCGCCAGCGGTGCCATCACCGCCCTCAACCAGAGCATCACCGCTACCGAACCCGGTGGTGGTAATGCCGAACAGCTGACCGGCCTCATCAGAACCAACGTAGCGATCAAACCCGGATTCTCCGGTGGCCCGCTGGTCAGCGCGGCGGGTCAGGTCATCGGTATGGACACGGCTGCGACGATGTTCAACGAGTATCTGCCAGCCGGCATGCGGGCCGGGTACTCCATTCCAATCAATCATGCCATGTCCGTCGCTCGTCAGCTCGCGTCCGCCGCCTCCGCGGGTAACACGGGTGGCCATGACAGTCGTGCTGCCGCGGCCAGCGCCACGAGCAGCGCCTCGCCCGCCTCACAGGTAGCGATGATTACTGTCAGCCACGCTTCCGCCGCCGGTTTCGGAGGCAGCGGCGCCCAGGGCCGGCGAAATGGTCCGGTCGCCCCGGTCGCTCCGGTGGCCGCAATCGGAGCGGAAGCAGATCGGCGGTCCAGGCAGCCCCGGCGCCGTCTCTTCGCTTAGTGGTCGCCGCCGGAAGTTCGTCCGGCGCCAGACGGCGCCAGACGGCGCCTCGCCTCGTTTCCTGGCCCCGCGACGCCGCGTCCCCTGTCGCCGGGCCTACAACAAGCCGCCCCTACAACAAAAAGGGAGGGGTTATCCATGTCGGATAACCCCTCCCTGAAAGAAGTCCGGCGGCGTCCTACTCTCCCACGCGGTCACCCACGCAGTACCATCGGCGCAGAAGGGCTTAGCTACCGGGTTCGGAATGGAACCGGA
>NZ_CAKJTO010000104.1:0-15732 GCF_917627405.1 Protofrankia sp. Cj5 | reverse complement strand
TTCCGGCGGCGACCACTAAGGTTGCCAAAGGCTCGGGACGGTAATCTTGATCGTGGAGTCGACGCGTGCAGCTCTCCGGCCGGCAGGGTCCTGTCGGAGGCTGGTGGACGCTGTGCGCTGGGCGCCCACGCGGCGCCTCGCGTCGTCGGGACCCGGTTCGATGCCAGTGCTCACCACCTGCGGTGCGCCACAGACACGAGAGGCCAGAAAAAGCGTGGCGGAGGTCGCTTTGGCACAATAGTGTACCGCCGTGACTGGGCAGAGATACCCGTTACGGAGGATGTCGCAGGTTCCACCGATCGCCCTAGGGCAGGGAGTATTGAGGCAGGTCATGCAGAAGCAGTGCCAGCGGGTGTTTTCGGGCGTCCAACCCACAGGAAAGATCCACATTGGGAACTATGTGGGTGCGCTGTCGTTGTGGGCGGAGAACCAGGATCAGTACGACAACGTCTTCTGCGTGGTGGACCTGCATGCGCTGACAATCCCCGAAGCGGTCAACCCCGAAAACCTCCGCGCGAAGGCGCGGGAGACCGCTGCGCTGTATGTGGCGTGTGGTATCGACCCGGACAAGTCCACGATCTTTGTGCAGTCCCGGGTGAGCGCGCACGCCGAGTTGACGTGGATTCTCAACTGTGTGACGCCGGTGGGCTGGCTTGAGCGGATGACCCAGTACAAGGCGAAGTCGACCTTGCAGGAGTCGGTGGGCACAGGGCTGCTGGACTATCCAGTGCTCCAGGCCGCGGACATCCTGTTGTATGGAACACATCTGGTACCAGTGGGCGAGGACCAGCGGCAGCACGTTGAATTGACCAGGGACATCGCGATCCGGTTCAACCGGCTGTTCGGAGAGGCGTTCACGATCCCGGAACCACTGATCCGCACCAGCGGAGCGCGGATCATGGCGTTCGACGAGCCGACGGGAAAGATGTCCAAGTCGATCGGGGAGACCAAAGCGGGCCACTCAATCGGGCTGATCGACCCTCCGGACGTCATCCGCAGGACAGTCATGCGAGCCACGACCGATTCTGGTGGCGACATACGGTTCGAGACGGCCAGTCCCGGGGTGCTCAACCTGTTGACGCTGTATCAGGTGCTGTCGGGGCAGCCGCGGGAGAAAATCGAATCGGAATTCGACGGCAAGGGTTACGGGCTTCTCAAGCGAACGGTAGCCGACCAGGTGATCGCTTCGTTGGAGCCGATTCAGCGCCGTTTCCACGAGCTGATGGCCGAGCCCGACGCGGTCGAAAAAATGCTGGAAGCCGGCGCGGACCGGGCTCGGTCGATCGCCGAATCGACCCTGGACCACGTGAAGAAACTGACCGGCTTGGGCTAAGAGGCTCCGGCAATAGGACTGTCCGGCTCGCGGCGCCCGGTCGGCGCCTCGCGTCGTTGTTGTCGGTCGACGCCCAACACAGGGCGCCTCCCTCCGCCGCCTCGCGATCCATCCGCCCGGGCGCCGCTCCCTGATCGAACGCCCTATTGCCGGAGCCTCTAAGAGCGACCAGCAATAGGGGTGTGGATCAAGGAGCGGGGTTGGGGTGCGTGCTGCGCAAGGCGGAGAAGTGGAGTCACCCTGGTGCTGGGTGGCGACCGACGAGCCGGGGTACCCGTGCATCGCGCAGCGATGGACGGGGAGCGATGCGGCCAGGTGCCGCCTGGGCGTGGCGAGCCGGACAGCTGGCTTCCGAAACACGCCCTAGTAGTCTCCATGAACAGGCTCTTACCGGAGCCGGTCGAACCCGCCGGCACCCGGACTGGCCAGCCCAGCCAAGGACGGCACGAGCGCGCATGCTTTCGCGGCATCAGCGGCCCCGAGGGAACAAGGAGACCGGCAGGTGGTGACGTCCAAGACACGTCGGCGGCGCGAAATTGCCGCCGCGAGGATCGCCCGCCAGGCGGAACGCCGCGCGGCGGCGCGGCGTCAGCGCCGACGGTTAATCGCAATCATCGCCGCGAGCGTCGCGGTCGTGCTCGTCTGCTCCCTCGCGGGGGTCCTCCTGCTCACCGGCAACGATGACAAGACCACCGTCGCGGCCTCCCCATCGGCGGCTCCGTCAGCCTCAGCCGCCGGGTCGCCATCCGCCGGGGCCTCCGCCGCGCCCGTGTCGACGAAGGTCGGCCCCTGCACCTACACCGCGAACGGCCAGGACCCGTCACGGCCGGTGAGTCTGCCGGCCGCGGCCGGCAGCGTCGACCAGTCCCCGGCCACGATGGTCATCGCCACGAGCAAGGGGACCATCAAGGCAGCGCTGAACGCGGCGAAGGCCCCCTGCACCGTTCACGCCCTGCTCACCATGGCCAACGCCAAGTACTTCGACGGCACCCCCTGCCATCGTGAAACCGCCACGAACATCTTCGTCCTGCAATGCGGTGACCCGACCGGCACAGGTCAGGGCGGACCGGGCTTCGCCTACGCCAACGAGAACACCGACGGTGCCGCGTACACTCGCGGCGTCATCGCGATGGCGAACGCCGGTGCCGACACCAACGGCAGTCAGTTCTTCCTCATTTACAAGAACCCGAACGACGCCGGTGTGCAAGCGTTGGGAAATAAATACACGATAGTCGGCAAGATCACTGAAGGCCTTGATGTCCTGGACGCCCTCACCTCGCCCGGTGTCGAGGGCGGGGGCGGTGACGGCACCCCGGTCAGCAAGGCCCAGATCACCTCCATGAGCATCGCCCAAAGCCCATGACCCGCCGCCGCGGCGCCCCGCGTTATCGAGCCGCACCCGACAACCTTGTTCGTCAACGGCATCAGCCGGGCCGCGGCGTCCTGGCGCCGCCCCGGGCACTGACAGCGGCCCGGCCGAAGACCTGACCTGACCTGCCTGCTTCCCGCGCTGGATGCGAAACGGCCAGCCCTGCGTCCAGCGCGCGGTGCGGCCAGGCCGGATGACGCGAGGCGCTATGTCTCCCAGCGGCGGATGGTGTCGATGCGCGCCCGCAGCTGGGCGGCGGTGGCCTGGCCGGTTGCCGGGCCGCCACAGGTACGCCTCAGCTCACCGTGAATCATCCCATGCGCGCGCCCGGTGCGGTGGTGGTGGGCGGCGACAAGCCTGTTCAGCTCCCGGCGCAGCTCGATGAGCACCTCGTAGGTGGGCCGGTCGGCCGCCGCGGCGGCGTCAGGGCTCGGGTCCGGCCGGGCGGCCGGCGAACCAGCCTGGCCGGGGACAGCCGGCATGCCCTGTCCGGGCTGGTTCGCCGGCCCGGCGCCCGGCCCGGCGCGCTCCTGCTTGCGCCGGGCGGCCAGCTGGGCCGCCTCCCGCTGCTTGAGCAGGACCGCGACCTGATCCGGTTCCAGCAGCCCGGGAAGTCCCAGGAAGTCCTCTTCCTCGGCGGAACCAGCCGCGGCCTGGGTGCCGAACTCACCACCGTCGAAGATCACCCGGTCGAGGTGTGCTGAGGAACCGAGCGCGGTGAACGACCGGTCCGTCAGGTCGGGGACGTCACGGCGCCGGTTGGCCTCGCGGAGCGCCTCGTCGTCGAACGTGTCCGGTTCGCGCAAGGGCTTGTCAAGGGCGTGGTCGCGCTGGACCTCCATCTCGCCAGCCAGCGCGAGCAGGGCGGGAACACTCGGCAGGAAGATCGAAGCCGTCTCGGGCCGGCCCCGGCCCCGCACGAAGCGCCCGACCGCCTGCGCGAAGAACAACGGTGTGGCAACGGAGGTGGCATAGACCCCGACAGCCAGGCGCGGCACGTCCACGCCCTCGCTGACCATCCGGACCGCAACCATCCAACGGTCCCGCGAGGCGCGGAAGGCCTCGATCTTCGAGCTGGCCGCGGGGTCGTCGGAGAGCACGACAACCGGCTCGGTTCCGGTGACGCGGCGCAGGATGGTGGCGTACGCACGGGCGTTCGCATGATCGGTGGCGATCACCAGGCCGCCCGCGTCCGCCATGCCGCCGCCGCGCACCTGCGCCAAGCGGGTGTCCGCGGCGGCCAGGACCGCGGGGATCCAGTCACCACGTGGGTCCAGCGCCGTGCGCCATGCCGCGGCGGTCTGCTCATTGTTCAGCGGCTCGCCGAGGCGGGCCGAAAGCTCATGCCCCGCGCTGGTCCGCCAGGACATCTCCCCCGAGTAGGCCAGGAAGAGCACCGGACGCACGACAGCGTCGCGCAGCGCGTCAGCATAACCGTAGGAGGAGTCCGCGATGCTGCGGAGCACGCCATCTGGGCCAGGGACATACGTCACGAACGGGATGGGATTGACGTCCGATCGAAACGGCGTCCCGGTGAGTGCCAGCCGCCTGACCGCGGGCGTGAATGCCTCACGCGCCGCATCCCCCCAGGACAGGGCGTCACCAGCATGGTGGATCTCATCGAGGATCACCAACGTGCGGCGCCGCTCGCAGCGCAGCCGGTGCAGTGCGGGATGCGCCGCCACCTGCGCGTAGGTCAGCACCACACCGGTGTAGTCCGACGAGGTTACGCCGGCGGTGTTGCGGAACGCCGGGTCGAGGGCGATACCCATCGCCGCGGCAGCCTGCGCCCACTGCCGCTTCAGGTGCTCGGTCGGAGCCACCACGGTGATCGCGCGTACCACACCGTCGCGCAGGAGATCGGCGGCGACTCGCAGGGCAAACGTCGTCTTGCCGGCACCCGGCGTCGCGACAGCCAGAAAGTCGCGGGCGCCGGCACTCGTCCGGGCCTGGTAGGCCGCGAGAGCGGCCCGCTGCCACGCCCGCAGCGGATGGCCCCCAGATGATGATGCTGCCGGCACGGTGTTGGGCTGGGGACCGGCACTCACAGAGGAAGACTCTACGGCGTGGTGTTCGGGGGCTGCCTACGGCCGGGCCAGACCACTTAGTCGATCATTGAACCGGCGCCCCCGGCCGGGCGCCGCCCAGATAATCCGTTATGTGAGTTTCGCCGGTGAATACCCGGCCGAAGGCTCCGATCGTGCCCGGCGAGCGGTTGGCACAATGGAACAAACACGTTCCACCGGCACCTCTTGACATTATTCAGTGACTACCGCGGGTGCCATGTTGATATGTTGACGTCCGCCAGCGAAATCACCGGAAAAAGTATTCGAACCAGCCCGTGGCCGGCACCGATCCAACCAACCGCTGGTCAAGCGGGGCGAATGGGGCCGCCTCAGCTGACCACGACAACGGGATACGCTGTCGTTATCGTGCGAACTATTGGGGGAGGCAGCTGGTGACAACTGCGGCAAGTAAGGCTGCGCCTACAAAAACTAATCCACCGAGGCGTATCCCCAACACCCGGTTACGAACCTGTCGCGAAGAGAGAGGCTGGTCGCAGGAACGACTCGCCACTGAACTGCGACGCTTCGCTGTCATGCACGAGGGCCGCGAGGCCGGCGCCACCGGAAACATGATCTGCAAGTGGGAGAAGGGTGACAAGAAGCCCAGCCTCCGTTACCAACGGCTTCTGCGCGCTCTTTTTCACCGGACCGCCGGGGAACTCGGGTTCATTGACGATGAAACTGTCAGCCGGCTCGGCGTCGACGCCGAGGCAAGGCGCACTCCCGGGCTCCCCCAAACGAGCGTGGAGCGGCGTTCCTTCTTGCGTATGGTCGCGGCGGCCGGGGGTGTCGCGGTCGCACCGGTAACGCCCGACGCCGAACCCTGGGAACGGCTTTCCGCGGCTCTTCGGCAGCAGAGCGCCGTCACCCCGCCAACTGTCGAGGATCTGTCCGCGCGGACGGCGGGCCTGTTCGGGCTGGAAGAACGGGTCCCGGCTCGGGCACTCATGGCGAGAGTGACCACCCAGCTGACAACGCTGAGCCAGCTGCTGGAGACCTCGCCACGGTCGGCGGTGCGGCGTAACCTCACCATCACCGCCGGTGAAGTAGCTGCGCTCGCCGGATGGCTCGCCTTCGATATGCGCGACAACACGTGTGCGCTCGCCTACTATCGGGTCGCGCTCGAAGCCGCCCGCGAAGCCAACGACAACGCCTTGTGGGCATGCGTGCTGGGGTACGAGAGTTACCAGCCCGCCCTGGCCGGCCGGCCGGACCAGGCATGCGCGCTCCTGGGCGAGGCTCAGCGCCGGGCCGCGCTCGGCGGCAGCATGATGACCCGCGCGTGGCTTGCCGCTCGGGAGGCTGAGGAGCAGGCTTCCCGCGGGGACAGCGGCGCTGCGCTGCGCGCGCTCGAGCGCGCCGGTGACGCTTTCGACCGAGCCGATCCAGCGAACGATCGCGTGTGGACGCAGTTCTTCGACCGCCCTCGCCTCGACGGCATGCGGGTCACGACCTTCACGCGCCTGCGCCGTCCGGACGCCGCCTACGCGGCCGCGGCGGAGACTCTGCGGACCACCACCAGCCCAACCGCCATGAAGAAGCGCTCGCTGCTGTTTGGTGCCCTTGCCGAGGTCCACATTCACCGCAGGGAGATCGACCAGGCATGCCAGCTGGCCGCGGACGCGCTTGCGATCGTGGCACAGACAGACTTCTCGCTGGGGCTTGCCCGCGTACTACAGATCCGCGATCAACTTCGGCCGTGGCGGGAGAGCCAGCCGGTACGGGATCTCGACGAGCAGCTACGGGTGCTGGTCTGACCGGTCAGCACCGCGGGCGTGCGGGAGATGATCGCCGAACAGGCGAACAGGCGAACAGTCAAAGCGTGGCGGACGGCGCCGTCTCGGCGGTGATCCAGTCCAGATAGTCACCGAGCCCATCGACGATCGGCATCGCGATGATCTCGGGCGTGTCGTAGGGATGCGCCTGGGTAATCTCCCGCGCCAACTCGGCAAATCGGTCAGTTGTCGTTTTTGCCAGGCATAGCCATTCGTCCGCCTGCTCAATCTCGCCCCGCCATCGGTAGGTGCTCCGAATCGGGCCGAGAACCTGAACGCAGGCGGCCAGTCGACGCTCCACCAGCAGGCGCCCGAGCCGGTCCGCCGCTTCAGGCGAATCGATGCTGGTCACGGCCTGAAGATGGCCCATAAACCCCCCTGATCATTCGGTGGATGAGCAACGTACCCCACATCGGCCCGCACGGTCCACCGACAGATTGAGGGCGTGTCCACTGGATGTTCGATCGCTTCGCCCTGCCCGAACGCTTCGCGTCCGTATGGGCCCCCGCTCCCGATGCCCAGAAAACGTCCTGCCGTGTTGTCGTCGGTCCGGATAGAACACCGCTATGCCGCGTCCCCTGTTACCCGGGCACTACGTGCGGGGATCGGCTCGCCGGCCGTCGGTCCGATAACAGTCATACACACCACCCACCGTGCGTACAGCCGCGAGCACCGCGTCCAGTTGCGCCGGGCCGGCAACCTCGACCGTGAAACGGGCATGGACCGCTCTGTCCTCGGCCGTGATGGTCGATGCGGACCGAACGGTGGCCGACGCGTCCGACAGCATTTCGGTTATGTCAGCGAGCAGGCCATATCGGTCAAAAGCCTCGACCGCGATCTCGGCGGGGAAGGTCACGCTCGCGCTGGGCACCCACGAGGTCACCACGGCCCGGCGCCGATCTCCACGGGCCTCCGCCGCGTTCGCGCATTGCCGCCGGTGCACCGAGACCGCGGGGCTGTGCGTGGTGGTGAATCCGACCACGTCGTCCCCTGGCAGGGGCAGACAACAGCGGGCAAGACGCACCGGGACGTCCGGCCGGCCGTCGACAGCGGCCAAGCCCGCCCAGGCCTGCGCATGGACGCGTCCCCGCGGCGGGCGCGGTGGCGACACCGCGGGCCGCGCCGAGGGCCGGTGGACACGGTCCGCGAACGGATCTGGATGATATGGCAGGCCGGCAGCGTCGTCCAGAACGGTCGCGCCGTCACGATTCGCACCGGCCACACCGGCCACACCGGCAGTGGCGGCAGTGGCGGCAGCGGCGGCAGCGGCGGCAGCGGCGGCAGCGGCGGATCCCACCGGCTGGGAGCCGCCCAGGTGATCCGCCGCCGGCACGGCGGCGCTTACCGCCGATCCGCCAGGTGCGGTGGTGGCGGTGTCATGCCCGGTAACGGGGGACGTGGCGTCGGCGTCTCGCCGCTGGCGTGCCGTCCTGCGGCGGATCCGCACCCTGGCGCGGGAGGTCTTGACGAAGTCCAACCAGTCCTCGGACGGACTGGCGCTCGGCAGCCCAGAGCGCAGGATCTCCACCACGTCACCGTTACGCAACCGGGTGCGCAGGGGCACCAGCCTGCCGTTGACCCGAGCGCCGATAGCCCGATGCCCGAGCTCCGTGTGGACCGCGTAGGCCAGGTCGACCGGTGTCGATCGGGCCGGCAGAGCGATGATCCTGCCCTTGGGGGTGAAGATGAGAACCTCGTCCGAGTCGAGATCCGCCGACAGCGACTCGATAAACTCACCTGGGTCCTTCGCCTCGCCCTCCCAGTCAAGCAGGCTGTGCAGCCAGGCCAGGCCCTCCAGGCGAGCGCCGTCCGCGGACGGCCCGACCGGGCGCGCGATGATCCCGGTTTCCGCGAGGCGGTGCATAGCCTCCGTACGGATCTGGATATCGATGGGTTTGCCGGCCGAGTCCACAACGGTCGTATGCAGGGACTGGTACATGTTGAACTTGGGAGTGGCCACGAAGTCGCGTAGCCGGCCGGGTGCCGGCCGCCAGATGGCATGCACTTCCCCCAGCGCTTCATAACAGTCAGTGACAGAATCTACGAGAACCAGCACCCGGACGATGTCGTTGTAGTCACGCGCCTGGAAGCCGCGTTCCTGTGCCCGCTTGTAGATCGAGAAAAGGTGACTTGTCCTGACCGAGACCCTGGCATTGATACGAGCATCCTCGAGACCACGCTGGAGCGTGCGGACAATCGCGCCAACCTGGCCGGACGCACGCTCCGCGGCGGTGAACTCGTCTACCATCCGCTGTATCCGCTCGTGTTCGCCGGGATGCAGGACGGCGAACGAACGATCCTCCAGTTCTCTTTTGATCACACTCACGCCGAGACGATGCGCCAGCGGCGCGAGGATCTCCAGCGTCACCCGGGCGATGCGCGCCTGCTTGGGGGGGGACTTGAAGCCGAGCGTCCGCATGTTGTGGAGGCGGTCGGCAATCTTGATGACAAGGACCCGGTAGTCCTTGGCGAGGGCAACGATGAGTTTGCGCAGGGTCTCGGCTTCAGCCGCGTCACCGAAACGCATCTTGTCGAGTTTGGTCACCCCGTCGACAATGTTGGCGACCTCAAGGCCGAAATCGGCGGCAGCGGCCTCGAGGGTGTAGCCGGTGTCCTCAACGGTGTCGTGCAGCAACGCCCCGACGATCGTGGTGGTGTCCACTCCGAGCTCGGCGAGGATCTGGGTTACCGCAAGCGGGTGGGTGATGTACGGGTCGCCGCTGTGTCTCTGCTGACCGGCGTGTTGCCGGTTCGCGACCTCATAGGCATGGACGATGAGGCCGATGTCGGCCTTGGCATGGTGCAGGCAGTGCGTATCGGTGATCTTCCGCAGCTCCGGCGGCACCGCGGGGGTGCCGCGGCCCGCTGCCATCCAGCGGGCGAGATGAGCCAGACGGGTGCTGGCCAGCCGGGCGGCCGCCAGCGTACGTGAGGTCTCTTCTCCCCCGCCAGCCTGCTCAGCAGTCCCGCCGACGCTTTCAGCGCCCCCGGCTGACCATCCCCCAGCGGAGCGTTCGATCCGCGCGGGCAACGCCGCGCCCTGCATACCGGCACCTACGATCTCGGCGTCCACAGCGCCCCCCTCAACAGATCTCCACGCCTAAGAGCGACCGGTGAGCCACATCAGGGCTGGCGACGACCGGTTGCCACGGCAACATCGATGTCCTACACGGGCAGACCGGTCCCCATCGACGGGAACCGGCACCCGGGCGGACGGCAGCATCATGATCAGCACCGTACGCCCGAGGTGACCCGATAGCAGTCGTACACGCCCTCGATGGATCGCACCGCATCCCGGATGTGTCCCAGGTGCTTCGCGTCCCCCATCTCGAAGGCGAAACGGCTGATCGCGATCTGGTCCCTGGTCGTCGTCACCGACGCGGACAAGATGTTGACATGGTGATTGGTCAGGACCCGTGTCACGTCGGACAGTAAACGGGCCCGGTCCAGCGCCTCGACCTGGATGACGACGAGGAACACCGAACCCGACGACGCGGCCCACTCGACCGCCACGGTCCGGTCGTGCGGATCGGCGCGCAGCGTCGCCAGGTTCGGGCAGTCGTGGCGATGCACGGACACGCCCTTGCCCCGGGTGACGAATCCTGTGATCGCATCCCCCGGCATGGGCATGCAACAGCGGGCGAGCTTCGCCCACACGTCCTCGGAACCGCTGACGACCACTCCTGGATCACCCACCGGCCGCCGCAGGGCCCGGGTCGGCAGCGCGGTCTCGGCGGCGTCCTCGGCCGCGCCCTCGGGGCCGCCGAGCGCGGCCACCAGCCGGGCCACCACGTTCTGCGCGCTGGCGGTCTTCTCGCCGATCGCGACATACAGCGCGGACACGTCCGGGTAACGCATGTCCTTGGCCAGGCTGGGCAGCACGTCGCCGTTCATCAACCGGGTCAGCGGGAGGCCGTGCCGGCGCATCATCCGGGCGAGAGCGTCCCGGCCGGCGACGACAGCGTCCTCCCGCCGCTCCCGGGCGTGCCACTGACGGATCTTCGTACGTGCCCGGGAAGAGCGGACGAAGGTCAGCCAGTCCTCACTCGGCCCGGCCGCATGCGCACGCGACGTGAAGATCGCTACGGTGTCCCCGTTGTCAAGGGAGGTGTCCAAAGCGGCGAGCCTGCCATTGACTCGTGCGCCCACGCACTGATTACCGACGTCGGTGTGGACGGCATAGGCGAAGTCGACCGGGGTGGACCCCTCCGGCAACGCGATCACGTCACCCTTGGGGGTGAACACGAACACCTCGTCGGTGTGCAGGTCAAAGCGCAGGCTGTCGAGGAACTCGCCGGGCTGTGCGGTTTCCCGCTGCCAGTCGAGAATCTGCCGCAGCCAGGCGGTCTGGTCCTGGCCCGAGCCACCTCGGCGGGACCGCCCGCCCGCTTTCGACCCGCCGTCGGTAAACCCGAACGCCCGCGCCTTGGCCGTACCCGACGGCCGGGCCGCGACGCCGTCCTCCTTGTATTTCCAGTGCGCCGCGATCCCGTACTCGGCCCGGTTGTGCATCGCGTGGGTCCGGATCTGCAGCTCCACCGGCTTGCCGTCAGGCCCCATGACCGTCGTGTGCAGTGACTGGTACATGTTGAACTTGGGCATCGCGATGTAGTCCTTGAACCGGCCCGGGATGGGCTTCCAGTTCGCGTGCAGCGTGCCCAGCGACGCGTAGCAGTCACGGACGGAGTCGACCAGTACCCGAATTCCGACCAGGTCATGGATGTCGTCGAACGACCGGCCTCGCACCACCATTTTCTGGTAAATCGAATAATAGTGCTTGGGACGGCCGGTGACGACAGACTTGATCTTGGCTTCGTCCAGGTGGGCCAGTACCGCGGTCACCACACCGGTGATGTACGTATCCCTGCTCGGCGCGCGCTCGGCCACCAGACGGACGATCTCGTCGTAACGCTTCGGGTAGAGGGTCGCGAAAGCGAGATCCTCCAGCTCCCACTTGAGCGAGTTCATCCCCAGCCGGTGGGCCAGCGGAGCGTAGATCTCCAGCGTCTCCCTGGCTTTGCGCTCCTGTTTGTGTTCAGGCAGGAACCGCAGGGTCCGCATGTTGTGCAGCCGGGCGGCAAGTTTGATCACCAATGCCCGCGGGTCGCGGGCCATCGCGACCACCATGCGACGGATCGTCTCGGCCTGGGCCCCCTCACCGACCTTCACCCGGTGGAGCTTCATCACCGCGTCGAGAACATCCGCGACGTGGTCACCGAACTCGTCACGGATGCGGTCGAGGGTCATGTGGGCTTCGCCCACGGTGCCGTGCAGGAGCGCGGCGCACAGCGTCGGTGTGTCCATGCCGAGATCAGCGAGGATGCTGGCGACAGCTATGGGATGCGTCACATAGGGGTGCCCGGACAGGCGCACCTGACCGGCATGCACCCCGGCCGCGGTCTCGAACGCCCGCTGAACAGGACCGACATCCGCCCGGGGATGGTTGGCAAGCAAACCTCGCAGCACCGGATCCAACAGCGATGGCGAGGTCGCGCGATGTGACGCGAGCCTGGGGAAACGGCCGCGGACCCGGCGGGGCAGCGGCGGCGACTCGTGCCCCAGACGCGGGACCACCGGCGAGCCCTCGCCCGGACCGGAGTCCCCATGGTCGGCCAGGAGGGCAGCCTGACGCGCGGCGGCAGCTGGTGATCCACCGTCGGTCAGCGCGTCATCGACCTCCGATCGTGCCCGGTCGGCGCCTGCGCAACGCTCGTCTGTCGATGACGAATCGCGTGTCGATGACGAATCGCGCACGATCGTCACGCCGGGCTCGGACGCTCCAGTCACCATCGATGCTGCCTCGGGCACAATCTATTCCTACTTCCGCTAGGAGTGATGAAGCCACCGACGATGCGAGAAACCTGACCGCATCACCTTCGGCCCGACCAGCGGTCATCAGCTCACCAGGCGGATGCGAAAAACATGATCGCACCACCTCCGGCCAAACCAGGGACCTCTGCAGGTTAACGCTGCGTTGGGCGCCTGCCATCCGCAACTCCAGCCGGATACGGCCGGAGCGGACAAAGATCACAAAATTTCACACGATACGACTGGCCGTGCGCATCCATCACAGCCGTCAGGCGATCCGCTACACCTCCATGATCGATGAAATCGCAAGCGGCGCCAGCCGATCCCGCCCGGACAGGAACATGAGCTCCATCAACACGGCAAGCCCGGCAACCTCAGCGCCGCTCTGACGCACCAGCTCGGCAGTGGCGAGCGCGGTACCGCCCGTGGCCAGGACATCGTCGACGAGCAGCACCCGGTCACCGGGCCGGAATGCGTCGGTCTGCACCTCCAGCGTGGCGGTGCCGTACTCCAGATCGTAAGTCCTGCTGATCGTCTCACCGGGAAGCTTGCCCTGCTTGCGAATGGGAACCACACCGACCCCGAGACGGTAGGCAACCGGGGCCGCGAGCAAAAAACCGCGCGCCTCGATGGCCGCCACCACGGTAGCGCCGTGACCGTCGACGGTGTCAGCGAGCGCGTCGATGACCACCGCGAAGGCTGCTGGCGTCGTCAACAGCGGCGCGATGTCCTTGAAGATCACTCCGGGCTTGGGGAAGTCAGGAACGTCCCGGATGTGGGCGCGCAGCACATCCACGGCCCGAACCGGCGCGGGCCCGCCGGCCGAGGTGCCCGCGGGCGTGGGAGTTGATTCTTCGGTAGTCGTCACCGCCGCTTTTTACCGCCTGGACGGCCTTTCCGGCCAGAACGCCGGGCCTGCGCCGGACGGCGCGCCGCCGTGCCAGGCCGGCTGGACCGAGCCCCGGCCACGGCTGGCTCACGGTTGCCGAGAGGTTTCTCACGTTCACCTTCGACGGCCCCCTCGGTGCCGGTCATCTGCCGCGCCGCGCCGATCTCCGTCCCTCGCTCCGCTGCCGGCACGCCGGGATCGGCCCCGAGCGCCGCGCCGGCTCCCGTGACGACCTGGGCGCCCTTGGCCGATTCACGCAACGCCGATGCCCGGGACTTGGCCACCCGCGCGTCCAGCGCCCGGACCGCCGGCTCGTTCTTCTTCAGATCCACCAACAGCGGTGTCGCGACGAACAGCGAGGAGTAGGTGCCCGAGGCGATCCCGACGAACTGGGCGAGGGCAAGGTCCTCCAACGTGCCGGCACCCAGCAGCCCGGCACCCACAAAAAGCAGTGAACCGACCGGTACCAGCGCGATGAAAGAGGTGTTGAGCGACCGCATCAATGTCTGGTTCAACGAGTCGTTGGTGGTCTCGGCGTAGGTACGCCGGCTGGCCGTACCCATCCCGGCGGTGTTCTCCCGAACCCGGTCAAAGACCACGACCGTGTCGTAGAGGGAGAATCCCAGGATGGTCAGCAGAGCGATCACCGTCGCGGGGGTGACCTGGAAACCTACCAGTGAATAGATCCCCATCGTGACGACAAGGTCGTGGATGAGCGCCGCCATGGCGGCGACCGCCATCTTCCACTCGAACCTGACAGACAGGTAGATCATAACCAGTGCCAGGAACACCGCGAGCCCTTGCAGCGCCTTGTTGGTGATGGTCGATCCCCAGGAGGCGCCGACCGTCGAGATGTCGATACCGGTGTCTGGAACGGCGAAACGTTGCTGAATGGCGGTCTGGAGCTGGCCGGTCTGCGCGTCGGTCAGGGCCGGGGTCTGCAGCCGGATCTGGTGTGAGGTCTGGAGTTCCTGGATCACTGCGTCGGCGGGATTGATCCCGACCGCGGACAGCGCCGCCTCAGCCTCCGCCGCCGGCCGGCCGGCGGCGGGAAACTGGAACAGCGCACCGCCCTTGAAGTCAATCCCGAGCGAGAACCCACGGATCGCCATGCTGGCGACACAGATCGTCAGAAGTACGGCGGAGACCAGATACCAGACCCTGCGCCGGCCGACGAACTCCACGTGGAACTCACTGCGGTAGAGCCTGCTGGCCCAGGACATCTCTACTCCTCCCGTCCCGTGCCGGCCGGACCCGACCGTGATGACTGAGAATCGGACGATCGCACATCAGCTGGCCGCCCGCCCGCTTTGCCCGGGGAGACCGGGGCCCGCTCACGCCGGGTCAGGCGGGTGGCTGTGGGCGAGCCGTCCTGGCCGTTGCCCGCGGCCGCCCTCGCGCCGAGCGCCGAGACCGTGAGCCCGGAGAACCGGCTGCTGGCGAACAGCGGCCTGCGGACGAGCAGGGAGACAACCGGTTTGGTGAAAATGAACATGATCAATATATCGATCAACGTGGACAAGCCGAGGGTGAACGCGAATCCCCGGACGGACCCGATCGACAGAACGTACAGCACCGCGGCAGCCAGGAAGGAGACCGTGTCCGCGGACAGCATGGTCCGCCGGGCTGACGGCCACGCCCGGTCGACCGCCGCGCGAACACTGCGGTGGGCGCGGACCTCGTCCTTGATGCGCTCGAAATAGACGACGAACGAGTCCGCGGTGACACCGATGGACACGATCAGACCGGCGATACCGGCCAGGGTGAGAGTGAATCCGATCCATCTGCCGAGCAGCACCACGGCGGCGTAGACGAGGAGCCCGCTCACCGCCAGCGAGCTGATCACAACAATCCCGAGGGCCCGGTAGTACAGGAACGAGTACGCGACGACCAGCAGCAGGCCTATGGCACCCGCCAGCAGACCGGCGTTGAGGGAGTCCTTGCCCAGGGTCGGGGATACCGACTCGGCGCTGGACTGCTCGAACGCCAGCGGCAGGGCACCGTAGCGCAGCACATTCGCAAGGTCCTGAGCGCTGGACTGGTTGAAGGAGCCCGATATCTGGGCGTCCCCGGCGATACGGTCGTTGGTGGTCGGCGCCGACTGGACCACGCCGTCCAGGACAATGGCCACCTGCTTGCCGATGGTCTCCTCGGTCAGCTTGGTGAACTTGTCCTGCCCGTCACGGGTGAAGCTGACGTTGACGATCCACTGGCCGGTGCTCACCGAGGCGGTACCACCGGAGCTGGCCAGCCCCGCCGTCGCCGATTTCACGTCGGTACCCACCACCTGGGCGGGCATGAGCAGGTACTTGAAGGCACCGTTGCGATCACAGGCAGCCACCCACTCCGACGGCTTCTCCGTGCTCGCCGTCCGGCTGCGCGCATCCGACGGCGCGCAGGTCAGGGCCTCAAACGTGGCGATGACGTCGGCCGGCGGCGTCGCCGCGGCGGCCTGCGCGGGATCGGCCGCCGGGGCCGGCGCGGGCGTGGCG
>NZ_CAKJTO010000103.1:0-16159 GCF_917627405.1 Protofrankia sp. Cj5 | reverse complement strand
TTCCGGCGGCGACCACTAAGTCGGCGCACCGCGTCCGCGGCGCCTCTACTGTGTACCGATGCTCGCCGTTGCCGCTGTATCCCAGAGCTCAGCCGACCCGTTGGCCGGGCTGGCCGTGGGCGAGCGCCCGGAACCGTCCGTCCCGGACGGCTGGACCACGGTGGCTGTCCGGGCCGCGGCGCTCAACCATCACGACCTGTTCAGCCTGCGTGGCGTAGGGCTGCCCGCGGACAGGCTGCCGATGATTCTGGGCTGTGACGCGGCCGGAGTGAGCGCGGACGGTGAAGACGTGATCGTCCACGCGGTCGTCGGTGACCCGGCCGCGGGCGGTGGCGACGAGACGCTTGACCCGCGGCGTTCGCTTCTCTCGGAGCTGTATCCGGGGACCCTGGCCGAGGTCGTGGCGGTGCCGCGGCGCAACCTCGTGCCCAAGCCGGCGTCGCTGTCGTTTGCGGAGGCCGCCTGCCTGCCGACCGCCTGGCTGACCGCTTACCGCATGATCGTCAACCGGGCCGGGCTGCCGTCTGCCGGCGGTGGCACCCTGCTGGTGCAGGGCGCGGGTGGTGGCGTGTCCACCGCCGCGATTATGATCGGGAAGGCTGCCGGTCATACCGTTTTCGTCACTTCGCGAGACGCGTCCAAACGCGCGCAGGCGATGAAGCTGGGTGCGGACGAGGTCTTCGAAGCCGGGGCGCGACTGCCGGTCAAGATGGATGCGGTCATCGAAACCGTTGGCGCGGCGACCTGGGAGCACTCGGTGCGGGCACTGCGACCGGGCGGCCGCATCGTCTGTGCCGGCGCGACGAGCGGCGCGAACCCGCCGGCCGAGCTGAACAGGATCTTCTTCCTGCAGCTGTCGGTGATCGGCTCTACCATGGGCACCCGCGACGAGCTGGCCGATCTCGCGACCTTGGTCGACCGGGCCGGGCTACGGCCACCTATAGCCGATGTCCGTCCGTTGGCGGACGCCCGCGCGTCGTTCGTGAAGCTGGTCCGCGGCGAGGTGTTCGGCAAACTCGTCCTGACCGTTTCCCCCCGGTAGCGCCTTCGGCACGTCTCGAGCGTCTCCAGCTCCCCGAAGCCAGGTTACGGCGTGTTTCGGGAACCGTCGTTCGATCAGGGAGCCGTCCAGGTGGCTGCTGGCACGGCCGCGGGCCACACCGATACCGGATGAGCTGTATCGGTGTGGCCCCGAGAACGCGGCCAAGCGGCGACCACTAAGAGCGCCCGGCAATAGGGGTGTGGATCAAGGAGCGGGGCTGGGGTGCGTGCATCGCGAGGCGGCGGAGGAAGGCGCCCTGGTGCTGGGCGCCGACTGACGACAACGACGCGAGGTGCGTGCCCCAGCCCCGCGACGCCGCGTCCCCTATTGCCGGTCGCTCTAAGGGTCGACCACTAAGGGTCGGCAGGTGTCCTGTTGCGGGCATCAACGATTCGTCGTCAGCCGCATCTATTCTGTCATCATGATGGGCTGCCGCTGTAGGCGGGCGGCGGCGTACCGCAATGCTGTGGATCGTTCGGGTACCCGCGTCATACAGTTCGGGCATCGACACACGAACCCCGCTGGCGCCATCCCCCGGATCCCCGCCGGGCTCGCGTTGGCTGGTCGCCTGCGATCTCGACCAGACGTTGGTCTACAGCCGGAGGTCTTTCCGCCTAGCGCCGGGCGGCGGTGAACCCGCTCTGGTGACCGTCGAGCATATTGACGGTCAGCCGGCCGCCTTCTGCACCGTCCGTGCGGCCAAACTGATCGCGTGGCTGGCCGCCGCGGCCACTCTCGTCCCGGTCACCACGCGCACCCGAGCGCAGTATGAAAGAATCGATCTTGGTGTGCGCCCCAAGTTCGCGATCACGACAAACGGTGGGCAGCTGCTGGTGGACGGCTGCCCCGATGAGGACTGGGCAGCCCTGGTCCGCGCCCGGATCGACACGCAGGCCGGCCCGCTCGCCGACGTCCAGGCCGTGGCCGAGCGTCTTGCCGCCGACGGTTGGGTCCGGGTCAGCCGGGTCGCCGAGGGCCTGTTCGTGTACCTCGTCGCCCATGAACGTGGCGCTGTCCCCGATCTCCGCGGGGTCGCGGCGGACCTTGCCGCCGACGGGTGGAGGCTGTCTGTCCAGGGGCGCAAGGTCTATCTGCTGCCAGCTGTCCTGACCAAGGAGGCGGCGCTCGTCGAGGTGATGCGCCGGGCCGGCGCCGCCGCCCTGGCCGCGGCTGGGGACTCGCTGCTTGACCGCGGGATGCTCGCTGCCGCGGAGCTCGCTGTCCGTCCCGCCCATGGCGAACTTCACGAAAGCGGCTGGACCTGGCCGAATCTGCGGATCACCGCCGCGGCGGGCCTGCTGGGCGGGCAGGAGCTGCTGGAAATTCTCGCCACCGCTCTCCTGCCGGGCGCCGGAGACCTCGCGACGGATTGACGCGTTCGAGTTCTGCCCTTTCGCTCCGTTACCGGCTGGCCTTATTTTTGTACTTTTTGCATCCTTTTATCGGTATTTGACCACACTATGTAGCCATGATGGCTGGCCGAATTCGGGTACAGTACGGTACTGTTTTGGAAAACATCGAACGCTGGGGGCCTGATGACGTGATGCTCTCCTTGCCGCCGTGCGGCTCCGCGCGGGGCCGGCCACGCGACGACGCGCGGGAACAGGCCATCCTCGACGCCGCGCTCGCGCTGCTGGTCGAGGTCGGTTACGAGCGGATGAGCATGGTCGCCGTCGCGGCCAGGGCCCGCGCGAGCAAGGCGACGATCTACCGGCGCTGGGCCAACAAGGACGAACTGGTCGTCGACGCCATTCGCAGGCGGAGCGCGGGCGACGACATAATCCCCGCCGACACCGGTTGTCTTCGTGGCGACCTCATGGACACCATCCGCCAACTGGTCGACCACGTGTCCCGGCAGGATGCCGCACTGATCGCCGGAGTGCTGCTGGCCATGCGGCAGTCTCCCGACCTCGCGGCGGCGCTGCGAGCCCAGACGATCGAAGAGAAGCGCTGGGTCGGCGATCTCATCGTGAAGCGCGCGCTGGGCAGGGGTGAGCTGCGCTCGCCCGTGGCCGCCGATGTCTTCCGTGAGTTGGCGCCCGCACTGCTCTTTTTCCGGCTGCTTTTCACCGGTGAGGTTCTTGACGATTCGTTTATCGAACATATGGTCGATGATGTGCTGCTGCCACTGATGGCCCTCAGCGACCACTGAGAGCGCCCGGCAACAGGGGTGTGGATCAAGGAGTGGGGCTGGGGTGCGTGCATCGCGAGGCGGCGGAGGGAGCCACTGGAGGTGTTGGGTGGCGACTGACGAGCCGCGGGGTGCCCGTCCATCGCGCGGCGATGGACGGGCAGCGATGACGCGAGGTGCGCGCCCTGGCCCCGCGACGCCGCGTCCCCTATTGCCGGCCGCTCTTATTCTTGGGCGCTCTTACTGACACCGGATTCCCTGACGCCGCGTCCGGCATCGCGCCAACTGGCGCCCGAATTGCCCGCTTATTTACTTTTTGGCAGTCGAGGAGTATCGGTGACGACGACTACTGAACGTCTATCTGAGTACAGCGGAACGGAACCCGGGAGCGCTCCCGACCCCCGTCGCTGGCTTGCCCTCGGCATCATCGCCGTGGCTCAGCTGATGGTCGTGCTCGACGCGTCCATTGTGAACATCGCAATGCCCAAGGCCCAGTCTGATCTGCACATCTCCACGGCGGACAGGCAGTGGATCGTTACTGCCTACACGTTGGCGTTCGGCGGCCTGCTGCTCCTCGGCGGCCGTGTCGCCGACTTCGCCGGCCGCAAGCGCGCCCTTATCATCGGTCTGCTCGGCTTCGCGCTGGCATCCGCGCTCGGCGGTATCGCGCCGAACGCCGGGCTCCTGTTTGCCGCCCGTGCGTTGCAGGGAGTTTTCGGAGCCCTTCTCGCGCCGGCCGCGCTTTCGCTGATCACCGTTACGTTCACCGAGACCAGGGAGCGGGCCCGCGCCTTCGGCGTTTATGGCGCGATCGCCGGTGGCGGCGCCGCGCTCGGGCTCATCCTCGGTGGCCTTCTCACCGAATTCGTGTCCTGGCGGTGGTGCCTGCTGGTCAATGTGCCGATCGCGTTGGTCACCGCTGCGGCGGCTGTTCCCATCGTGCGGGAGAGCAAGGCGGAGGGTAAGGCCCACTACGATATTCCCGGGGCGATAACCGTCAGCGCCGGGCTGGTCAGCCTGGTCTACGGCTTCACCAAGGCGGCACAGGACGGCTGGGGCGCGGCGGTCACGCTCGTGTTTCTCGGGGCCGCCGCCGTACTGCTGGTCGTGTTCGTCCTCATCGAGACCCGCAGCGCCGCGCCGCTGCTTCCGCTGCGGGTGCCCCTGGAACGCAACCGAGGCGCGTCCTTCCTGTCGTCCCTGCTCATCGGTGGTGGCCTGTTCGCCATGTTCCTTTTTCTCACCTTCTACTTCCAGGTGAGTCTCGGGTACAGCGCGCTGCGGGCCGGGTTCGCCTTTCTGCCGTTCAGCGGCGGTATCATCGTCTCTGCCGGGCTTGTCAGCCAGCTCCTGCCGCGTACCGGGCCCAAGATCCCGATGGTTGCCGGAACCGTGCTGAGCGCGTCCGGTTTGCTTCTGCTGACCCAGATCGGGCTCGACACCAGCTATGTGAGCCATGTTCTGCCCGAGGAGCTGCTCATCAGCGTCGGCCTCGGGCTGGTGTTCGTGCCGATGTCGAGCCTTGCGCTCGTCGGCGTCGAGCCTCACGATGCGGGTGTCGCCAGCGCTCTGGTCAACGCCACCCAACAGATCGGCGGTTCGTTGGGCACGGCGCTGCTGAACACGGTGTTTGCCACGGCGGTGGCGGACTACCTCGTCAGCCACGGCACCAGTCCGCGCGGCGTGGCCCAGGCGCAGATCTCCGGATACACAACGGCGTTCAGCTGGGGCGCGGCGATGATTCTGCTCGCGTTGACGGTGATCGTCGTTCTCGTCCGGGCGGGGAAAGCCGATGTGCCGGCGGATGCGGTTGCCGTGCACGCAGGGTAAGGAAACCGGAGATCCCAGGGGAAACCGGTGGCGGGCGGAGCGGGACCGGGCCTACCGCCGCTGGATTCCTGTGAGTTGTCGGGGCTTCGTGGTACACCCGGATGCGGACGAGCCAGCCACCGGACGTAGGAGGACCCATGACCAGCACCGCGGACGGCACCGCTGCGATCGGCGCCGGCCAGGACGAGACCGGCTCCGCCGGTGGGCGCCTGGAGCATGAGCTTGAGCGGATGCTCCAGGTTGACCGGTTCGATCCGCCAGCCGGTTTCGTTCCTCGCCAGCCCGGTACGGCTGACAGCGACGCGGCCGCCGTCGATCCGGTTGCCTTCTGGGCGGACAAAGCCCGCACCCTGGTGACATGGGACATCCCGTTCACAACGGTGCTCGACGACCGGAACCCGCCTTTCTACCGCTGGTTCGCGGATGGTCGTCTCAACGTCTCGGCGAACTGCCTGGATCGGCACGTGGCCGCGGGCCGGGGCGGGAAGGTCGCCTTTCACTGGGTTGGCGAGGAAGGCGAGCGACGCGCGCTGACCTACGCCGGCCTGCTGGCCGACACCCAGCGGCTGGCCAACGGGTTGAAGAGCCTCGGGGTCGGTAAGGGTGACGTCGTCGGGATCTTCCTGCCGATGATTCCCGAAGTCGTGGTGGCGATGCTGGCCTGCGCCCGGATCGGCGCCGTTCACAACGTGGTGTTCGGTGGTTTCGCTCCGGCCGCGGTGCGCGAGCGGATGGAGGTCTCCGAGGCAAAGGTTTTGATCACTGTGGACGGCGCCCGCCGTAAAGGCCGGACGGCCGCGGTCAAGGAGGCGGTGGACGCCGAGTTCGCTGGCGTGCAGACCCTGGAGCACATCGTCGTGGTCCGCTCGACCGGCACGCCCGCGCCGATGCTCACCGGCCGGGATGTCTGGTACGACGAACTGTGCGAGCGGGCCGACCCGGTGTGCCCGGCCGAGCCGATGGATGCCGAGCATCCGTTGTTCATTCTCTACAGCTCCGGGTCCACGGCCAAGCCCAAGGGCATCCTGCACACCACCGGGGGGTACCTGACCGGGGCGACCTACACCCACCGGCTCGTCTTCGACCTTGACGTGTCCTCGGACGTCTACTGGTGCTCGGCCGACGTCGGCTGGGTCACCGGGCACTCCTACATCGTCTACGGGCCGTTGTCCAACGGCGCGACCAGCGTGATGTTCGAGGGCGCTCCCGATTATCCCGACCGGGATATCTGGTGGAAGATCATCGAAGAATTCAAGGTCACGATTTTTTACACCGCGCCGACCGCGATCCGTACCTGTGTCAAGTGGGGCGCCGACTACCCGGCCAGGCATGATCTGTCGTCGCTGCGGCTCCTTGGCACGGTGGGCGAGCCGATCAACCCGAAGGCCTGGCTGTGGTACCACAAGGTGATCGGCGGCGGTCGTTGCCCCATCGTCGACACCTGGTGGCAGACCGAGACTGGCGCGATCATGATTTCTCCGCTGCCGGGTGTGACGTCGACCAAGCCGGGCTCGGCCACAACCGCACTGCCGGGGATCTCACCGGCGCTGCTGTCCGAGGACGGCGAGCCGATCACTGAGGGGACCGGCATTCTAGTGATCACCAAGCCGTGGCCGTCGATGCTGCGGACCCTCTACCGGGACGACGAACGGTTCGTGCAGACCTATTTTTCACGATTCGGCCCGACAGTCTATGTGGTCGGTGACGCGGCTCGGCTGGATGCCGACGGATATTTCTGGATCATCGGCCGGATCGATGATGTGATCAATGTGTCGGGCCACCGGCTGTCGACCGCGGAGGTCGAGTCCGCGATCGTCGCCCACGAGGCGGTGGCGGAGGCCGCGGTCGTCGCCCAGCCTGATGATCAGACTGGTCAGTCCATTGTGGCTTTCGTCACATTGACCGGGGGTCGTGTCGGTGATGACGAGACGATAGCCGAAATTCGTGACCATGTGGCCGCGCGCATCGGGAAACTGGCTCGCCCCAGGCGGGTGATCTGGGCCGATGATCTCCCCAAGACGCGATCGGGGAAGATCATGAGGCGACTGCTGCGGGACATCGCCGAGGGGCGCGAGCTCGGTGACGTCACGACCCTGCGTGATCCAACCGTAATGGGGGTTTTGTCCGCCAAGGTCGCCGCGGCCGGCTCGGACGAGTGATGGGTTGATCGGGGAACTGGGGGCACAAGACGCCAGCGGTCCACTGGACAGCCGGTACCCGGGTGGGTTCGGGCCGACCACTAAGCTCACAACTTCGTGAGAGCCCTTCGACGCTTCACCGTCCGTGCCCAGCTCCCTGAGCAGCTTTTCCCGCTCGGTGAGCTTGTGCTGAACCTCCGCTGGTCGTGGCACCCGGAGACACTTGATCTCTTTGAGTCCGTCGATCCCGAACTGTGGCGCTCCTGCAAGGGAGATCCGGTCCGGCTGCTCGGCGAGGTCGACCACGAGCGCCTTGAGACCCTGGCGACTGATCGCCGGTTTATTCGCCGTCTCAGCAACGCAGCCGAAGACCTGCAGGAATATCTGACCGCGCCACGCTGGTACCAGGCGCTGTCCGCGGCACCCAAGGCGATCGCCTACTTCTCGCCGGAGTTCGGGATCACCGAGGTGCTGCCCCAGTACTCCGGCGGCCTGGGAATTCTCGCTGGAGATCATCTTAAGACCGCCAGCGATCTCGGCGTGCCGATCGTCGGGGTCGGCCTGCTCTACCGGGCGGGCTATTTCGTGCAGTCGCTGTCCCGGGATGGCTGGCAGCAGGAACGCTATCCCGGCATCGACCCGCACGGCCTGCCGCTGACCCAGCTCATCGATGCCTCGGGTACTCCGGTCAAGATCGCGATCGGGCTTCCCGAAGGCCGCACCCTGCATGCGCAGATCTGGAAGGCGCAGGTCGGGCGGGTGCCGCTGCTGCTGCTCGACTCGGATGTCGAGGACAACCAGCCGGCCGAGCGGGGTGTTACCGACCGGCTCTACGGTGGTGGCACCGACCATCGCCTGTTGCAGGAGATGCTGCTGGGCATCGGTGGGGTCCGCGCGCTGCGCGCGTACTCGGCGGTTTCCGGCGCGTCAGCGCCGGAGGTTTTTCACACCAACGAAGGCCACGCGGGCTTTCTCGGCCTGGAGCGTATCCGTGAGCTGACCGAGAGCGGCCTGAGCTTCGACGAGGCGTTGGAGGCGGCCCGCGCTGGGACGCTGTTCACGACCCACACTCCGGTGCCCGCGGGTATCGACCGGTTTCCCAAGGATCTGGTGGCCCGTCACTTCGGTGGGGATAACGCCTGGCCGGGCGTGCCCGTCGACCGCGTGCTGGATCTCGGCGCCGAGTCCGACCCGAACGTGTTCAACATGGCTCATATGGGCCTTCGGCTGGCTCAGCGCTCCAACGGCGTCAGCAAGCTCCACGGGATCGTCAGCCGGGAGATGTTCGCGGGCCTGTGGCCGGGGTTCGACCCGGCTGAGGTTGCCATCGGTTCGGTCACGAATGGCGTGCATGCGGCCACCTGGGTGTCGCGCAGTGTGATCGAATTGGCTGACCGGGAGCTGGGCCCATCTCCCCTTGAGGGCGCCGGGGAGGGGTTTTCGAAGATCGCCCGGGTGTCGGACGACGCGGTCTGGTCGATGCGCCGGGAACTGCGTGAGCGGCTTGTGGCCGAGGTCCGCCGCCGGCTGCGGGCGTCGTGGCTCCAGCGCGGCGCCGCGCCCGGCGAGCTCGACTGGGTCGACGGTGTGTTCGACCCGGCTGTCCTGACGATCGGGTTCGCCCGCCGGGTCCCGTCCTACAAGCGGCTTACCCTGATGCTGCGGGACCGGGAGCGGCTCACCCGGCTGCTGCTCCACCCGCAGCGCCCGATCCAGATGGTCATCGCGGGCAAGGCGCATCCGGCCGACGACGGCGGCAAGCAGCTCGTCCAGCAGATCGTGCAGTTCGCGGACACACCCGAGGTCCGCCATCGCATCGTCTTCCTGCCTGACTATGACATCGGGATGGCGCGTTTCCTCTACGCCGGTTCGGACGTGTGGCTGAACAACCCGCTGCGCCCGCTGGAGGCGTGCGGGACGTCGGGGATGAAGGCCGCGCTCAACGGCTGTCTCAACCTGTCCATCCGGGATGGCTGGTGGGACGAGATGTTCGACGGGCAGAACGGCTGGGCGATCCCCACCGCGGACGGTGTCGAGGATCCCGAGCGCCGTGACGACCTCGAGTCGGTCGCCTTGTACGAACTGCTGGAGAACACGGTCGCCGCGCGCTTCTACGACGTCACCAGCGCGGGCGCGCCTCCCCGGCAGTGGACATCGATGGTCAAGCACACCCTGTCCACCCTCGGCCCGCAGGTGCTCGCCACCCGGATGGTGCGGGAGTACGTCGAGCGGTACTACATCCCCGCCGCGGCCTCGGCGCGGGTGGCCGCGGCCGACGGACTGGCCGGGGCCCGTGGCCTCGCGGGCTGGAAGGGGCGGGTCCGCCAGGCGTGGCCGGCTGTGCGGGTGGTCAACGTCGACTCGGCCGGGCTCGGTGACACCCCTCAGGTCGGTCAGTCGTTGGTGGTCCGGGCAACGGTCGAGCTCGGTGGCCTGGACCTCGCGGATGTGGAGGTCCAGGCCACCTACGGCCGTATCGATGAGGCCGACCGGCTGCTCGGCCCGACTACCGTGGCGCTGGCCCACCTGGGCACCGGCGAGGGCGGTGGGCAGCGTTTCGAGGGCACCATCCCGCTGCGGCGGACGGGCGCCTTCGGCTACACCGTCCGGGTGCTCCCACGGCATCCGCAGCTCGCCTCACCGGCCGAGCTCGGGCTCGTCGCCAACCCGGACTGACCGCATCCGGGCCTGACCGCGCACCCACGGTCACCGTGCCGGCATCGGGTGGGGGCTGGCCGCGCTCCGCCAGTCCCCACCCGGCACCGCCGACCTCGCCGCCACCCGGCCGCCATCTGGTCGCCGCCCGGCCGCCATCTGGCCGGACCAGCGGTCTGTCGAGGTTCGTGCGCTGACCGGGCCCTTGCCGGGCGTGCACAGTTCGGAGGAGTTCGGAGAATTGTGTGAAAATCGGTGTTTTTAGCGCGTTTGGTGTTGGTCGGTGACGCGGAGCAGCACGACGGTGCGGCCGGTGACCTGCACTTCCTGGCCGGCATGCATGACCCGGCGCTGGCCGTCGAGCGTGCCGGGGAACCCGGCGAGGTCCTCGGCTGAGGTGTCCAGCAGCAGTTCGTAGGTGCGGGCCCATGGCTCACCCGGCAGCACGACAGTCACCTCGCCCGGGTCCGGACGCAGGATGAGCAGGAAGCTGTCGCCGGTAACCGGAGCACCGTCCGAGGTGCGCCAGGGCAGCGCTCGCCCGGACAGGTGGGCCACGACCGTGTGGACGAGCGGTGAGTTCCAGTCCGTATCCAGCATGATTGCCCCGTCGGCCCGAAACCAGGTGATGTCCGCGAGCGCTCCGACGCTGGACGGGCCGCCGTGGAAGAACGCCTGCCGGCGCAGGGTCCGCGATGTCCGCCGCAGGGCCACCAGGCCGCTGACGAGCGGCAGCAGCATCGGGTCGTCCCCAGCGGGGTCGGCTGCGGGAGCCGGGCCGCCAGCGGGCGATTCATCCGCTGGCGCGCCGTGCGGCCAGCGCATCCAGGAGATCGCGTTGTCCTGGCAGTAGGCGTTGTTGTTGCCGCCCTGCGAGCGGCCGAATTCGTCGCCGGCGAGCAGCATGGGCACGCCCGCCGACAGCAACAGCGTCGCGAGCAGCGCGCGGCGGGTGCGGCGCCGGTGGGACAACACGTCCGGACAGTCGGTCGGGCCCTCCACACCGCAGTTCGTCGAGTTGTTGTGAGCGTCGCCGTCGTGGTTTCCCTCACCGTTGGCCTCGTTGTGTTTGTCGGCGTAGGAGACGAGGTCGGCGAGGGTGAAGCCGTCATGCGCGGTCACGAAGTTCACCGAGGCCCACGGCCGCCGGCCCGAGTGCTGGTACAGGTCGCTCGACCCGGTGATCCGGTAGCCGAGATCGGCCACGCCGGAGGCATGCTGGGTCCAGACCGCGCGGACGGTGTCACGGTAGCGGCCGTTCCACTCCGCCCAGGGCGCGGGAAACGCGCCGACCTGGTAGCCGCCCCAGCCGACGTCCCATGGCTCGGCAATGATCTTTACGGTTGACAGTACCGGGTCGGCGTGGATGGCGGTCAGCAGCGGCGCGGCCGGGTCGAAGCTGTCGGGGTTGCGGGCGAGCGCGGTCGCCAGGTCGAATCGGTACCCGTCCACGCCCATCTCGGTGATCCAGTAGCGCAACGAGTCCATGATCAATTTGATCACGTGCGGGGATGAGGTGTTCAGGGTGTTGCCGCACCCGGTCACATCCCGGTATCGGCGTGGGTCGCTCGGTTCCACCCGGTAGTAGGTGGCGTTGTCCAGCCCGCGCAGCGACAGCGTCGGCCCGCGTTCGCTGCCTTCGGCGGTGTGGTTGAAGACCACGTCGAGAATGACCTCGATACCGGCCGCGTGCAGCTCGCGGACCATGGAACGGAACTCGGCCACCGGGTTGTCCGTGGCGGCGTAGCCGGGATGCGGGGCGAAGAAGCCCACGGTGTTGTAGCCCCAGTAGTTGGTCAGGCCACGTCGGGTCAGCGTCGGTTCGGAGAGGTTCGCGTGCACCGGGAGCAGCTCGACCGCGGTGACACCAAGGGTGCGCAGGTGGTCGATGACCGCCGGGTGCGCCAGCCCCGCGTAGGTGCCGCGATGGCCGGCTGGGACATCCGGGTGGCGCTGGGTGAACCCCTTCACGTGCAGCTCGTAGAGGATTGTGTCGGGCCAGGGCGTGCCCGGCCGGTTGGCGGCGGGGTCCGCGCCGGCCGGCCGGTCGTCGACGACCACGCAGCGCGGGACGAAGGGCGCGGAGTCCCGCCCGTCCGAACTCACCGAGTACGGGTCGGTCTCGTCGAAGCCGGAGATCGCCGCGTGCGGGACAAGACCACCGGTCAGTAGCCGGGCGTAGGGATCGACGAGAAGCTTCGCCGGGTTGTAGCGCAGGCCGCGGTCAGGGGCGTACGGGCCGTGTGCCCGCAGGCCGTAGCGCTGGCCCGGCCCTACCCCCGGCAGGTAACCGTGCCAGACCCCCCCGTCGCGTTCGGGCAGTTGATAGCGGTGCTCATTGTCCTGGGCGTCGAACAGGCAGATCTCAACCGCGTCCGCGTTGGGGGCGGCTACCGCGACGTTCACACCGGATCCGTCCCAGCGCACGCCGAGCGGTTCGGGCGATCCGGGCCGGGCGCGGTCGGGAAAATCGACGATGCCGCAGGTCGGGGACGGTGTCGTCACGTTCGCCACGGTAGCTGTCGAATGATTCAGGCGCTCGTGGGAAGAGAGCGCATGGGCTGCTGGCCACACGGCGGGATCGCCGTCAGCGGGCAATCTGGATAATCCGTCCAATCATCACGTATCCGTGACGATTGGACGGCCAGGGGTCGCGGTGTGTTTCGGGAGCCGCCATTCGATCAGAGAGCCGCGTCCAGGTGGCTGCTGGCACGGCCGCGGGCCACATCGATACCGGGGCCTGCGCCGCCTCCGCCTGGCCTCCGCCTGGCCTCCGCCTGGCATCCGGCATACCCGACAACGTCCGGCGGCGGCTACTAAGAGCGTCCGGCAATAGGGGACGCGGCGTCGCGGGGCCAGGGCACGCACCTCGCCGCATCGCTCCCCGTCCATCGCTGCGCGATGCACGGGTACCCCGGCTCGTCAGTCGCCACCCAACACCAGGGTGGCTCCCTCCTCCGCCTCGCGATGCACGCACCCCAGCCCCGCTCCTTGATCCACACCCCTATTGCCGGACGCTCTAAGGTGCGTCAGAGGTCCCGAAGGCGCGGTAGTGATCCGCGGTGATGCGACAAGGAGGTCGGCTGGTGGCGGTCGTACATTTCGAGGTCGACAACGCAATAGGCACGATCAGGTTGGACCGCCCTCCGATGAACGCTATTGACAGCCAGCTCACCAGCGAGCTGCGGGCGGCCGCGACGCAGGCCGCGGCCCGCCCGGACGTCCGGGCCGTCGTGCTCTACGGCGGTCCCAAGGTGTTCGCCGCTGGCGCCGACATCAAAGAAATGGCTCCGATGGGCTACGCGGAGATCCTGGCGTGGGTCGGTGCGCTCACCGGGACCTTCGAGCAGGTGGCCCGCATCCCCAAGCCTGTGGTCGCCGCGGTGACCGGGTACGCCCTCGGTGGTGGGCTGGAGCTGGCTCTGTGCGCTGACTTCCGGGTCTTCGGTGACAACGCCAAGGTCGGGCTGCCTGAGATCCTGCTCGGAGTCATTCCCGGCGCCGGCGGGACGCAACGGCTGCCCCGGCTGATCGGTGCCGCCAGGGCCAAGGACCTGATATTCACCGGGCGTCAGGTGCGCGCTTCCGAAGCGAAGGAGATCGGTCTCGCTGACCGGGTGGTGGCTCCCGACGACGTCTACGCCGAGGCCCTGCGGCTGGCCGGCCGGTTCGTCGAGGGGCCGGCGCTGGCCTTGCGGGCGGCCAAGCAGGCGATCGACGACGGTCTGGACGTTGGGCTGCCCGAAGGGCTACGGCTGGAGACCGCGGTGTTCACCGGGCTGTTCGGGACCGAGGACAAGCGTATCGGCATGGAGTCGTTTGTCGAACGAGGCCCGGGGAAGGCGGACTTCGTCGGCCGCTGACCGCGACTGGTCGCCGAGCGTCGTCCTCCGCTGACCGTCACTGGTCGCTGGTCACTGGTCGCCCGCTGGTTGGGCACGGCCCGCCCGGTGTCGCGCAGGTTACCTTCTCGTGTTCGAGCGTGGGGCTTTCATGGGGCGACGGGGGCGCTCTACTATGTCGCCTGACATCCCGCTTGGGCCGACAATGCGACCTTGGACGGGTGCCACGAGAGGTGGAGGATGGCCGAAGCCGACGAGGTCGTCAGCATCCGGAAGTGGTCGGTGGGTTCCGTTGAAAAGAGCGGACGGATTCGCCTGCCAGGGCTTGATCCGGACGCGTTTCGGCATCCGCTGGACCGGCGGGCCACGCGCACGCTGAAACGTGTTCCCGGGTTTGACCGGGCCGTGGCCAAATACATCGAATGGGGCGTTGAGCGCACCCAGTACGTGGAGAACACCGCGTCCAGCGTGAAGGTGGGTCCTCGCCAGCTCCCGGGGATCTACGCGATCCTCCGTGAGGCGTGCGCGATTCTGGACGTCCCGGAACCTGAGCTCTATATCCGGCGTGGGCCGGTCGATGCCTACACGGCCGGGCACAACCATCCGTATGTCGTGCTTTTCACCGATCTCATCGACATCATGGATGAGGACGAGCTGCTGGCCGTGCTCGGGCACGAAATCGGTCATGTCAAATGTGGCCATGTGCTGTATGGGACCATGGCCCGAATCGTCGGCGGGGCGATGGGCGCGGGGGTCGCCCGCCGGTCGAATGCCATTGCCGGCAACCTTGCGGCCTTCGGCCTTGGCGCGGGGCTTTCGGCTTGGTCCCGCAAGGCGGAGCTGACCGCCGACCGGGCGGCGATGCTCGCCGTCCAGGACCCGGATCCATGCGTCCGGATGATGATGAAGCTGGCCGGTGGGGCGACCCGCTGGCTCGACCAGATGAACCCCGCCGCTTTCCTTGAGCAGGCGCGGTTGCTCGACGACATGGCCGAGCGGAGCACGCTGGCCCGGTTCCACCGGATGCGGATCCGGACCAGCGGCTCGCACCCGCTCGCGGTCGAGCGTGCCCGTTACTTTGACGAGTGGCTGCGTGAGGACGAGCCCAGGAAGATCCTTGACGGGATCTACGCGGTGCGGGATGGCAGCCGTGCCTGTCTGAGCTGCGTGAAGCCGGCGCGTCCGACGGAGAGTTTCTGCACGGCCTGCGGTACCGGCCTCGCGGTCTGGACCACCTCCGCCTGATCGTCCGGCTGCCCGATCCCGCTGATCCGCTCGTTACCCGGGCCTCGCAGCTGGCCGAGGCCTGGTCACCCGGAATGGTCACCCGGAAACCCGGAATGGTCGCGGGCCGTCAGCGCAGGGAGAGGTCGACGACGAGGGGCTTGTGGTCGCTGCCGAACGGCGCGCCCACCTGGTAGCGGGTGACGGCGAACCGCGGTGAGGCCAGGACATGGTCGATGCGCAGCAGCGGCGGAGCGAACAGGCCGCTCGCGTTCCAGGTGGGCAGCCAGCCCGCGCCGGCCGCGTCGTGGGCGTCGCGGAGATGATTATCCAGTAGGCGTTGGAAGGGACGGTGGTCACGGGTGGCGTTGAAGTCACCGGCGAGCACGACGGGCATGGCTGTCAGGGCGGTGCTGGCCCGCAGATCGTCCAGTTGCCGGCGCCACCGCGGGGCGTAATCGCCACTGGTCGGTGAGAGCGTGTGGACGGCGAAGAGCCGGAACTGGTGCGTGGCGTCCACCCGCACCGTCATCCGTAGTGACGGCAGATCCGCTACCGATGGCAGCTCCGGGTCGGTCAGCGCGAAGCGGGAGAACACCGCGATCCCGAACGGATCCGGCCGGGCGTGGACCTCCCGGTAGGTGAAGTCCCCCAGCGCCCCAGAGCTCTCGATCGCGGCCAGGGTAGGGGGAGTGACCTCTTCCAGCACAAGGATATCGGGCCGTTGGGCGCGGATCTGGGATCCCAGGCTTGCGGCGGTCTTGTTCGTGTACAGCAGGTTGGCAGTCATGATCCGCGCTTGTGCCGCGCCAGCGGGCGCGGTTTCGGGCTTTCCCGGCCAGAGCTCGGGAACGGTCCAGTACAGGTGGGCGACGATGACTAGCAGCGAGACGATCAGCAGTCGGTTGCGGCGCATCGCGAAGCCGATGGCCAGCGTCATGTAGACGGGCAGGTAGACAACCGGGGTGAAGGCGTTGATCCCGGCGTACGGCCAGCTCAGCGCGTCGTCCAGATGGAGGCTCCGGCCCAGCGCGATGATCGCTAGACTGCCTGTGATCATCCAGGAAAGAATGATCATCAATATCCGTGGTGGGATCACCGCGCTGGATCTGTTTCTTGATCCCGATGCGCGATCGTTTTCTTCGGGATACACGGACAGGCCGGCGCCGGCATCCGAGTGCGGGGTCATGGTCATAGATTGCCGAGGGGAGGCGCGATGCGGGCGGCGGGGTCGCCCACATCGCGATCGGCCAGAGTGCCCGCTAGCCCCAATGTCGTGAAGTTTGGCGGGGGCGAG
>NZ_CAKJTO010000102.1:0-16615 GCF_917627405.1 Protofrankia sp. Cj5 | reverse complement strand
GCTCACCTTCCTACGCCGCGCCGGGATCGTGGACGCAGCCACCACCGACTATCTGGCCGCGTACCGGTTCGGCGGGGACATCCACGGCCTCGCCGAGGGCGAGCCGTTCATGCCGAACACCCCGGTGCTGGTCGTAGAAGGAACCTTCGCTGAATGCGTCCTGCTGGAAACGCTGGTGCTGTCCGTGCTCAACCACGACAGCGCGATCGCCGGCGCGGGGGCGCGGATGGTCGCCGCGGCGGCGGGACGGCCCTGCATCGACATGGGTTCACGCCGTGCCCATGAGCAGGCCGCCGTTGCCGCGGCCAGGGCCGCCTACCTGGTCGGGTTCACCGCCACCTCGAACCTGGAAGCGGCCCGGCGGTGGGACATCCCGAGCAGCGGGACGGCCGCGCACGCGTTCACCCTCGTCCACCCGTCCGAGCAGGTGGCGTTCGCCGCCCAGATCGCCTCGCTCGGCATTGACACGACGCTGCTTGTCGACACCTACGACGTGCCGTCAGCGATCGCGACCGCGGTGGACACAGCCGGCCCGGGGCTCGGCGCGATCCGCCTGGACAGCGGCGATCTCGGCCCCGCGGCCTGGGCCGCCCGAGCGCAGCTGGACTCGCTCGGCGCGCAGAGCACCCGCATCATCGCGACCGGCGATCTGGACGAACACGTCATCTCCAGGCTTTCGCACGCGCCGGTCGACGGTTACGGCATCGGTACGAAGCTCGTCACCGGTTCGGGAGCGCCCACCGCCGGGTTCGTCTACAAAATCGTCGAGGTGGACGGGACCGGCGTCGCCAAGATGTCAGCTGGTAAGAGCACCAAGGGATGGCGCAAGCGGGTAAGCCGCCGCCACGACCGGAACGGGGTCGCGGTGGCGGATGTGATCACAATCGACACCACCGGGTCCGCCGGCCCCAACAGCGACGGATCGGCCAGGCTCGGCACACCTGGGAGCGGCCCGCGCGAAACCGACCTGGACCGGGGACTGCTCCTACCGCTGGTGCGCGGCGGAACGGTCCTGGACACGGCACGGACCAACGCGAACGGGCTGCTGGCGGCGCGCGCGCACCACGAGGCGACCGTGGCGAGCCTGCCGGCGGACGCCCGCTCCATCGCCTTCGGCGGACCGTGCCTGCCGGTCATCACCGTCGGGACGCCCGTTGGGCGACGGTGATGACCGCGCGTCCGACCTGACCGGGCAAGCCGGAGCTGAGGCGGCAACCGGGCGGCCGGCGGGAGCACAGCCACCCGCGCGCGGCGCGGCGGAGGTGTTCCCCGGGCCAGCGATCGCGGTGAGTGTGGACGTCGTCCTGCTCACCCTGCGGGCCGGTCAGCTCTGTGTGCTGGTCACGCAGCGCGCGTCTCCGCCGTTCCAGGACGACTGGGCGTTGCCCGGTGGCCTCGTCCGGGTGGACGAGGACCTTGACGCCTCAGCCCGCCGCCAGCTCACCGAGGAAACCGGAGTCGCCGCTTCGGGCCATCTTGAGCAGCTACGGACCTACGGACGCCCGGACCGCGATCCCCGGGCCCGGGTCGTCAGTGTGGCCTACCTCGCGTTGCTGCCGAACCTGCCCCCTCCGCCGGGAGCCGATCGCGACGGGCCGCGAGCCCGCTGGTGGCCGGTGGAGGATCTGGGCTCAGCGGACGGCCCGACCCTCGCCTTCGACCATCCGGCGATCGTCGCTGACGGCATGGAGCGGGCCCGCAGCAAACTGGAGTACACCCCGCTCGCGGCGGCCTTCTGCGAGGAACCGTTCACCCTGGCTGACCTGCGTCGCGTCTATGAGGCGGCCTGGGGAGCCCCGCTGGATCCCCCCAACTTCCGCCGCAAGGTCCTGTCAACAACGGGCTTCGTGGTACCGGTGGGCGCCCGAGCCGCGCCACGTGGCGGGGGACGCCCCGCCGAGCTGTACCGGCGGGGCTCGGCCACCGCCCTGCATCCCCCGCTGCTGCGCCGGACCGTGTGACCAGGAGACCGGCAACAGCACCAGCTTCACAGCACCAGCTTCACAACGCCGGGCGCACAGCACCAGGCGCCTCGTCCGGTGACAACTCACATGAGATCGTTGTCAGCGTGGATCCCAGCAACGCCGGAATATTCCTCGTGCTCGTCGGCGGAGCACTGTGCGCGCTGCTGTTCTTCGCCGGCCGGGCTGGGCGGAGCCTCGCCGGCGAGCTCTGGAGCCGGTTGGGCCTCCTGCGCTGGATCTTCCTATTGATCATAGTGGTCATTCTTTTCGATCTCGCCGACGGCGCCGTGAACCGCTGAGCGGGTTCCCCCCCCGTCGCGACATGACTCGAACGTCCGTAAGCGGAACGTGCCATTATTCTTACGCACAGGCACGCCTTTCCTGTACCGAAAGCAACCGTTTTGTAGCTATGCGCCGACAGTCATCTAACTAGTTATACTTAACTCCCAGCAAGCCCAAAACAGGACGAAAGGATCGCGGGTGACTGGTCAACCATGGCTGTGGATGCCCCCGCACCAGGCATCGCGTCCCGTCGGCGTGGGGCTGCTCCTCCGTTCATACCGGCAGACCTACGGACTCACCCAGCAGCAGCTTGCCGAACGGCTCGGCTTCGACCAGTCCTATGTCTCGAAGGTCGAAAGCGGCCGGCGCGCCATCCACGACATCTCCACACTCCGCCACATCGCCCGCAGGCTCTCCCTGTCGCCCGAGGACGTGGGGCTGGCCGCGGGCTCCCTCGCCGACCTCCGCAGGGACAGCAGCACAACCGTGGACCCCCTCGCCGAGCGGGTCGCGGCGAGCCAGCGCACCTGGCGGCTGACACGCGACCACCTCAACCACCACCGGATCCGCCTGGCCCGTGCCGCCGCCCAGCTCTATCCCGAGGCCTACCGGCTCGGTAACGGCCTGCTGACCGGGCCCGGCTGGATGTGGGACGCGCCCATCGACATCGCCGACGTCGGGCTGGAATGGTCGGATGCGACACACCCGCCCACCATCTCGGGCACGGGTACCGATACCGAACACGTCCGCCCGCTCACTGGCGACGGGTCCGCCTTCGGGACCTACGCCCGAGCCATGCGTGACCTCGACCGGCCCACTCTTTTCGAGAACCGCCTGAGCTTCCGGCTCCTGGAGGCCGTCCGCGCCGGGAGTAACGGCCACCCGAAGCTGTCCTTCGGGCACACCACCTACTTTGATGCCCTTGATGTGTGTGAGTCGGTGGCGCATGAGGCCGCCGCGGCAATGATCGACGGCGGCCTGTCCTGGCCGGCGCTGCCCTTCCGGCGCCGGATCGGGGACCCGTTCGATCTGGAACGGCGGGTCGCGTTACCCTCCATCAACACGCTGACCATCCGTTACGACAAAACCCGAGCCAGCTTCGTACTGCACCGGCGCAGTGCCGGTTCGGTCGCCACCGCCGGCGGTGTTTACCATATCCTGCCGGCCGGGGTGTTCCAGCCGTCAGGAATCTCCGCTTCCCACCACCGGACGGACTTCAACCTATGGCGCAACATCATGCGTGAGCTGAGCGAAGAGCTTCTCGGTAACGCCGAGCACGACGGCAGCAGCTCCTCGTTGATCGACTATGACGGCAGCGAGCCCTTCCGCTCGCTGGAACAGGCCCGCCGGTCCGGACGTGTCCGCGTGTGGTGTTTCGGCGTGGGCCTCGACGCGCTGACGCTCTTCGGCGAGATCCTGACTGTCGTGGTCATAGACGCTGATGTGTTCGACACGTTGTTCAGCGGGATGGTAGCGATGAACGCCGAAGGATCCGTGGTCACGACGGGACCGAACCAGCGGGCCTGCGACGGCATTCCGTTCACGGCGGCGACCGTCCGCCGGCTGATCGAGCAGGAACCACTCGCTCCCTCGGCCGCGGCCTGTCTGGATCTCGCATGGCGCCACCGCGGAACGCTGCTTCCGGGGCTGCGTATGCGGGCCACCCTCTGAGCGCGCCAGAGCCATGCGTGTTCTCGTGACCGGTGCGGCCGGTTTTGTGGGCGGAGTCGTCGCGGACACCCTCGCCGCGGCTGGCCATCAGGTCACCGCCCTCGTTCGCAACGAGCCGCCCCCGGCCCGGCTGACCCCGGGCATAGAGATCGTCAAAGCCGACCTGCTGGAGATCCACACACTCGCGGCGGCAGGCATCGACCGTGGGTTCGACGCGGTCTGTCACCTCGCCGCCCTGACCCGGGTGCGCGAGTCACAGAGCGACCCGCTGCGGTACTTCGCGGTGAACGTGACAGGCACCGTGAACCTGCTGAGCCTGCTCGAGCGCGGCACCCAGATCAGCGACATCGCGCCGATCGTCGTCCTGGGCTCAAGCTGCGCGGTCTACGGCACACCCGAGACCCAGCCCATCCCCGAGACCCAGCCGCCGGCACCGACAAACGCATACGGTGCCTCCAAAATTTCCGCCGAGCAGATCGTCACCCACCAGGCCGCGACCGGCCGGATCGGCGCGGTGGTGCTGCGCTCCTTCAACATCGCGGGCGCCGCGGGCGGGCACGCGGACAACGACCGGAGCCGGATCATTCCAGCGGCGCTGGCGGTGGCGGCGGGCACGTCCGATGTCTTCGGCGTCAACGGGGACGGCGCGGTGATCCGCGAGTACGTGCACGTCGCCGACATGGCCGATGCCTATCTTGCGGCCCTGGACGCCGTGCCGCCTGGCCACAGCGAAATCTTCAACGTCGGCACAGGCGCTGGCGTCAGCGTCGCGGAGGTACTCGCGGCGGTCGAACGCGTCACCGGCCGTACCGTACGGCAGGTGCGCCGGCCCCCCGCGGCCGAACCGCCCATGCTGGTTGCCGACAGTCGCCGCATCCGGGCGAAACTGACATGGCGCCCAACCCGCTCGACAATCGACCGGATCGTCGCCGACGCATGGGACCACACAGCCCCGCGCACATCCGTTCAGTGATCGGCCAGGGCGGCTACGCCCACCGGCCCTGGCGAGGCGGCGGAAACAGCTATGATGTGGACGACATCGGCGATATGGATGGATGCGTATGGATGCGTCATGAATCATGCCGCAATACCGACTCCCAGCCGGCCGGGCGTCGCCATCCGCCCTGCCGGCCGACGGAATCGTCGTAAGATTTACGATCATCTATCCAGCGGATAGTCGATGTCACCGCATAGCCAACCATCCATCACAAAAAACCCTCGGCGAAGTCAACGCAGCACGCATCGATGCCTGGCACTAATCTGACTTAACGCTGATCGGGACCGGTCAGCTGCGCCGGAACCGACGCGTGTCGGACAATCGGCTGCTGTCGCAGCCGCGGCGCATTCTGGGGGAGACACAGGGTGGACAGACAACCTGCGGGCGGGCAGCGCCCTCGGCCGACGTCTCGGGTGGTCGTCGACGTGGTACGCGCGGTGCGCGGCTGGGTTGTGGCAGTCGCGGGCGGTGTGCTTCTGTTCGGTTGCTACCTGGGTGTCTCCGCGGAGACCGACCCCGGGCGTCAGCTCCCCTACTTCGCCTCCGGTGGGCTCGGCGGGCTCGCGCTCGTCCTGCTCGGGTGCGCGCTGCTGGTAGCCGACCAGATCGACGCCGTCTCGAAGAACGATCGCCGGACAGACCATCAGGTGGACGAGCTGCACCGGCTTATCGTCACCGCGGCCAGCGCCGGCTTTGTCCCGCCCACCAGCGCTCCGGCGCCCCCCGCCAGCGGCACAGCCCCGGCCAGCTACGACGACGAAGGCCTCTTCGCGGTGCCCGCGGGGCGGACCTACCACCGTCGTACCTGCGAAATGATTGTCGGGAAACCCGCGCAGCCGGTGGATTCCGACCAGATCGCGACACGTGGCCTGACGGCCTGCACCATCTGTGAACCAAAGATCATCACGTGAGACGGCCGGGCCAGCCCCCGCGGCCGCGGCGGGAGGATTGACGGTGACAAGCATCAACCTGGCATTTGCCGGAATTTCCATCGGGGCAATCGCCGCTCTTTCCGGTATCGGCCTGCTTGTCACCTATCGGACCAACGGTGTCCTCAACATCGCTCAAGGTGGTATCGCGGCGCTGGTCGCCTACGTCTTTCGCGAAATGGTCGTGGAATGGGAGCTGCCCATCTGGGCGTCGGCGCTGCTCTCGCTCGCGGTGATCTCTCCGGTGATCGGCCTGTTGCTCGAGCGCTTCGTCTTTCGCCCGCTCGCCCGCCGGCGTGCCTCCGCGGCCGAATCCCTGGTGGCGAGTTTGGGCGTGCTGGTCCTCACCGTCGGGATGACCGCCGGCATCTGGGGGCTGGGTTCCCGCCCAGACGCGCCAAGCCTGTTCCCGGCCCGCGCGATCCGGCTGCCGGGTAACAACCGGATTAGCGTGGACGCGCTCGCCGAGCTGGCTCTGGTCGTCACCGTGTGTGTTGTCCTCGGGGTCATCACGACCCGTACCCGGTTCGGCAGACAGGTCCGGGCCGTGGTGGACGACCGCCAGCTCGCCGAGCTTTCGGCGATTCCGGCCGACCGGGTCGCGGCCGCCGGATGGGCCGTCGGCACCACCCTCGCCGGGTTCACCGGCATCCTGCTGGCTCCGCGGCTACAGCTCACTCCGTACGGGCTCACGCTGCTGGTCCTGGAAACGTTCGCGGTGGTCGTCGCCGCCCGCCTGGCCAGCATGCCGGGTGCGGTCATAACCGCGCTGGCCATCGGCATCCTGCAAAGCGAGCTGAGCCAGTTCCAGGTGACCGGCAGATTCGCCGCGCTGTTTCTCGCCGTGCAGTCCAACCTGTTCGTGGCCGCGCTGCTCATTCTGCTGCTGGTGGTCCCCCGCTTGCGTGAGCTCGGCGGGGACGCCGGCTCCACCGGCCGCTTCTCCAGCCGCGGCGCGCCGCCGTCGGGCCCACCCGGCCCTGCCGATCAGCGCCGCGACGTGCTCGGGAAGCTGGGCGGCGCGGCGCTGCTCCTGGCTCCCCTCACCTTCGCTCCCCCGGACCTGCGTAACGCCTTCACCGTGCCGGCCCTTGCGCTGATCTTCCTGTCCTTGGTGATCGTCACCGGCTACAGCGGCCAGGTCTCCCTGGGCGTCGCCGGCTACGCCGGGCTCGGGGCGCTGCTGTCCGCCAAGCTGGCCGCCGGCGCGCTGTTCGGGCTGCCGGCCCTGCCCGGCCCGGCCGCCCTGCTGCTGGGCGCGCTGCTGGTCGCCCCGGTCGGTCTGCTCACCGGGTACCCCGCGATCCGGCGGCGGGGCCTCACCCTGGCGCTCACGACGTTCGCGGTCGGAGCGGTCGTGTCCCGCTTCGTGTTCCAGCAGCAGACGTTCGTCGCCAGGCTGCACGTCACGCCATTGTCCGTTGCCCACCGTACGTTATCCGACCGCTGGTTCTACGTCGTGGAACTGCTCTGTCTCGGGCTCGGCCTGCTCGTGGTCCGCAACCTGCATGAGGGACGGCTGGGCAGGGCGCTGCTGGCAGTGCGTGACCACACCGAGGGCGCGGCCGCGGTCGGCGTCGACGTCCGCAACCTCAAGTTGCTGTCCTTCACCGTCTCCTCTGTCGTGGCCGGGCTCGGCGGCGCTCTGCTGATGCTCGGCTCATCCTCTTTCGATCCTGAAACGTTCTCCCCGCTCAACAGCCTGCTGTGGTTCACCGCGGTCGTCGTCTTCGGCGCGGACAGCGCCGCCGGTGCCGTCGTCGCGGCTGGCTTCATCGTCACCATCGACACGCTGGCCCCGGCCGGTTCATCCACCCTCGCGGTCGGCATCCTCGCGCTCACCCTGGGCTGGCTGCCGGGTGGGCTCGCCTCCGCCGTCCGGGGTGTCATCACGTTCCTGAGCGGCCGCCTCGCCGAAGATCTTCCCTATGCCGCCGGAACCCCACTCACCCCAACCGGGCGTCAGCCGATCCTGTCAGTTCCACCGTCAGGTGTGCTGTCAGTCGTGCCGTCCAGCAAGGTGGCCACCGCCGCCGTGACGCCCGCGGGACACCGGTACCCGGCACCTCAGAACGCACCCGCGTTGTCCCCGTTCGGGCAGGCCCTCGTCGCCTGGGTGCGGGAGGGCACGCGCCTGGCACCTGTGACCGGCGCGAGGAGGACGCGGTGAGCCGGGCTGAACTCAGCGGCCACGGGCTCGTCCGCGGCTACGGCGGGCTCATCGCGGTCAACAAGGTCGACATCACCGTTGCGCCAGGCAAAGTCACCGGGCTGATCGGGCCGAACGGCGCCGGCAAGTCAACACTGTTCAGCCTGCTCACCGGCGTGGAAAAACCCGACAAAGGCACGGTCTCACTCGGCGGCCGAAACATCACCCGGATGCCCCCGGATGCCCGCGCCCGCCGCGGCCTGGTTCAGACCTTCCAGGTCCCGTCGCTGTTCTCCAGCATGACCGTCATGGACAACCTCCTGGTCGGCGCTGAGAACAGGCGCCGCGACTACGCGGGCGGGCTGTTCGGGCTGACGCCGCGCGGCGCCGCCAGGGCCCAGCGCATGGCAACCCGTACGCTGGACTCGCTCGGTCTCACGGGCATCGCCGACGTGACCGCGGGAACGCTGTCCACGGGCGCGCTGCGCCTGGTCGAGCTGGCGCGTGCGTTGTGCGCCCGTCCCGATGTCCTGCTGCTGGACGAGCCGGCGAGCGGCCTCGACGGGCAGGAAACCGAGCGGCTGTCCGCGCTGTTGCGCCGGGTCGCCGCCGAAGGGGTCGGCGTCCTGCTGGTCGACCACGATGTCGAGCTGGTCTTCTCCGTCACCGACCAGGTGTACGCGATGGTCGGCGGCAGCATCGTAGCCGAGGGCGCGCCAGCTGCCGTCCGTGACGACCCGACCGTCCGGTCCGTCTACCTTGCCCAGGGGCCGCTGGCATGAGTGCCGAACTGATACTCACGGGAGCACGGGCCGGCTACCGCACCATCGAGGTCCTGCACGGTCTCGACCTGACCGTTCCGGCCGGCAAGGTCACCGCGTTGCTCGGGGTCAACGGAGCCGGTAAGAGCAGCACGCTACGGGTGCTCGCCGGCCTGTTACCGCTTCGGTCAGGATCGCTGACCTGGCGCGGCAAGAAAATCACCAAGATGTCCGCGCTGGACCGCGCCCGAGCGGGCCTCATGCTTGTGCCGGATGAACGGGCGGTGTTCGCCAGCCTCACCGTCGAGGAGAATCTTCGGGTCATCGTGGAGGCAATGGGCCGCCGGGACATCTCACCCGCGCTGGCGGCCTTCCCTCGCCTCGGTGAGCCCAACCGGCTGAGCCAGCGGGCCGGGACGCTGTCCGGCGGGGAACGGCGCATGCTGGCGCTGGCCCGTGTCCTGCTGGCCCAGCCCAAGGTGCTGCTCGTCGACGAGCTGTCGCTCGGCCTGTCGCCGAAGGTGGCGAGCGAACTGTTCGCGTGGCTCTCGACGGTGGCCGTCGGTGGGACGACGGTCGTCCTCGCCGACCAGTACACCGAAGAAGCTCTGAACCTCGCCGACGTCGTCTATGTGCTGCACCGCGGCGAGTGTTCGTTCGTCGGCGATCCCGCCGAGCTGAAACCGAGCGTGTCCGCGGACCCGGTCTGACCCGTTCCGGACCGGTTCGTAGCGGTCCATAGTGGTCCGGTAACGGGTCAGACCGGGTCCCGATGGCTGCCCACCGATCGAGCCCGAGGGCGCGGACCTCCCCCGCCGCGCGAAAACAATCACCGCGCGGCCGTTGGCCCCCCAGCCGCGCGAACTACTCAGCGGGGTAGGGCAGGTTCGGGACGTCGAAACAATTAGTATCCAAACCTTTGCCCTGAGTCGCCCAAGCGCCCTTTCCGCCGTTCGCTGAGTCCTCCCACTTGGCGACCTCAATGCAATTGTGATCAGTAGCCGGCGGAGCCGGAATCTTGGTGAAATTGCGCGGGGCAAGCAAACCGTCACCGGTGTAGTCCTGCGGTCGGTTCATGAAGCTTTCGACACATCCGCGGGTGAGATTGACGCCGCAGGACCTCATCGCATCGGTGAGCCAGGCGGCGGACACATAGCCCTCAAACGTCCACATGTTCAGCTGGCCCTCGCGCGCGGGCTCGTACTTCGCCATCGCCTCGCGGAACTTCGCCACGGCCGGATAGCTCGTGTCGTTGTAGTTACGGGTCGAGCTGATCGCGTAGGTGGCGCTCCGGCAGCCTGGCGCGTCCGCAAAGGTCTTGCCGAAGGTGTCGGTCCACCCCTGGCTCGTGGTCACCTTCGCCTTGACCGTGAGCCCCTGCGCCTGCATGGACTTGCACAGGGACAGGTTACCGGTGTCCTCCATCGCGTCAAAGATCACATCAACCCCGCGTGACTTCATGTCCAGCACGGCGGCGTCGAAGTTCGGAAGCCCGAGGTTGATCTCTTTTTCGATGACCGTGTACCCTTCCTGGCGCAGGCCGTCAGCCACCGACTTCGCATAGCGCTGGGAAGGCGCGACGTTGTAGTACACGACGCCCGCGGTCTTGGTGTTCAGGTTCTCCTTGAGCCACCGGTAGTTCTCCGTGCCCGCATAGAGCGTGCCGCCATAGCCAGGCCGACCGCCGTCGCGCGGGTAATAACTGCCATAAAGAGAGTAAAGGTGCGGATACTGGTCGTAGGCATTACCGATCGGCTGGCCAGCGATGTCCGGTACGCCTTTGGAGTTGAGGTACGGCGCCCCGTCATAGTTGAACGCCGCCACCCCGGCCAACGCGAAGACCTTCTCATCGTCGACAAGCTTGCGGACGCACGCCGCGTTGTCCGGCCCGCTGCCATGGTCATCGCACTGGACGAACGTCACCTTGCGGCCGTTCACCCCACCGGCCGCGTTGAGCGCGTCGAAGTACGCCTTGGCCCCGTACAGGGAACCGGAGAACGTCGTCGGCCCCAGTGGGCTCGTCAGACCGACAATGGCACCGACCTTGATGTCGTTCGCGGTCACACCGGTGTCCGACGCGGTGTTCGCGCCGCCCCCCTGGGACGGGCCGCTGGGCGGCGTGCCCTGGTTACTCACCCTGCTTCCGCAGGCCGCAAGCACAAGGACGGACAGTGCGGCTGTGACGACGAGCGACTTCGCTCGTATGGGCATTACTCTCCCTCGTGATCGCTGGTTGCCTCAGACGTTATTGCGCTTCCTGGGATTCCGCGCGCCACCCCTCCAAGATCAAAAATTGCACGCGGGCAGGAACGGCACCAGGAACGTCCGGTAGCGCCCGGTCAGGCACTGGCCATCATCACGATGGCAATCAGCATCGCGGTTCAACTCCCGCCGAGCCGACTGTACTGGTCATGTTTTTATGATCAACCACCGTGGCGCGTCCGAAAGCGCCGCCACCACCGTCTGCGTGACACCGACGCGATGGGATGCGCCGACACGAGAACCTGGCCGTCCTCCGTGAACACCTCATTCTGGCCGCCCCCGACAGGGCTGTTCCCGGAATCACCGTTTGCGGGATCATCGCGGCTGAAGTCGGCAGCGGCCTCAGCGGGACCGGCACCGTTGGTGCCCGGCGTGGACGCGGTGGTGGACGCGCTGGTGGACAGCAGCGTCACCGTGGAGGACAACTGATCACGCTCGACAGTGGAGCCCGCGGCCACGGACGGCACCTCGACAACCGCGGGTGTCACCTCGCTGGACGCGAGCGACGCTTCAGCGACCGGCACGGGCGACGCTTCGGTGACCGGCGCGAGCGACGCTTCGGTGACCGGCGCGAGCGACGCTTCAGCGACCGGCACGGGCGACGCCTTGACCGAGTCAGCGGCGGCAGCGGCTGGCAGGGCTGACACGTCGGGCGCGTCGGGCGCGTCCGCTTGATCGGCGCCCGGTACCGCTGGCTGGGCCGAGGACCGCGCTGGTGGTTGCCGAGAAGAGCCAGCCGCCGATGCGCTGGCGGACTTCCCGCGGGGCGCCCGGGGCCGCTTCGCGGGTGACTTCGGCTCGGGCCGCGCCGCCACCGTTTCATCAGAGCCGTCCCGTGGAGCGGGAACCGCCCGCCGGCCGGATTTCGCCACGGTACCGGCGACAAATGGCGCCGCGGCGGGTTCTGGAGTCACTCGCTGAGTGGGGACGGACTCAGCCGCTACGGACTCGTCTCCCAGCGAATCTCCGAGTGAATCTCCCGACCGCGGTGCGGGGGTTTGTGCCGGTACGGCCGGCTGTGCCCGCGTGGGTTTCGGGTAGGCATCGTGCTGCGGCAACAACCTGTTCACAATGCGTCCGCTCGGGCCCGGCCCGCGGTGGATGCGCCCATTGTCCGACAGTCGCCGACAGACCTGGTTCACGGTCTGCCGACGAAGCTCCAGCGCTTCCGCCAGCTGTCCGTCGTCCAGGCCAGCCGGAGCCTTTGCCAGCCGCTCAAGAATGCGGTCCGCGACAGTAGTCACAAACCCGGACGCTATACGCCATCCAAAATCCGCTTGCAAGCGGGGTGGGTCGACTTCAGCGCCTGTCGTCCGTCCGTGGTGAGTCCGGCGCTCCGCGCGAGCGGTGCAGGCGTGCCCGGTGGTGGTTTGATGATCCGTGCGCCTTGGCGTTATCCGCGGCCCATTCGGGGAATAGCCGCCGATGACACCCCACGGCAACAAGCCAATGATCCAGCCAGGAGGCGACGATGGCGCAACTGATGCCGGACGACGACATCAACAGCGTCGACGCCGGCTACATCAACGCCTATGGCGGCCCGCTTGAGCAGTCCGAGAGCCTCGACAGCGACGGCCTCGGATCAACCGACCGGGGGCATGACCCGCTTGACGACGGCTGGGATCCGCCGGACCGCTTCAGTCCGGGTGAACGCTTCGGCACGACCGCCGCCGAACAGCGTACGGGTGAGTCGCTGGACTCGCTGCTCGCGCAGGAGCAGCCCGATCCGGATCCGTATGCCGAGGCGGCCCGGTTGGAGTCGGGCGACGTCTTGGAGTCCGACGTGTACGCTCCGTTCGATCCGCCGGAAAAGCTCACGCTGGACCTTGACGGACCAGCGGGCAGTTCACCCCCTCTGCTCGCCGACGACGAAGGCGTACGGAACGTAACCACTGGAGAGCTCATCGCACATGGCCCGGTCGGTGGACGCTGCCGCAGCCGCGAGGACCCCCCGCGGCCGAGCGCACCGGAGGAGGAAGCGGTACGGGTCCACGACGAAGAGTGACCGGCGATAGGGGACGCGGCGCCGCGGGGCTGGGGCACGCACCTCGCATCGTTGTCGCCGGTCGACGCCCAACACCTCCGGTGACTGCCGGGCGCTCTCATCCGGCCCCGGCCCGCTCCAGCACGATCCGATCGACGCCCTCACCACCACCCCGCTGGCCGCCACCGGCCACCGGCCACCGGCGGCAGGCCGCGCCCGCGGTCTGCACACCACCGCCATACCCGCCATGCTGGCACGATGGCCTACGGCGAGCCGGCTCCCGACGACATGACCGCGGCACGCGAGCCGCCAGCGAACGACGCCCCCGGTTATGAGGGGCTGGCGACCTTCTGTCACCGACCGTGGTTGCCCGCGCCGGCAGACCTCGCGGCCCGCCGTCCGGACGTCGCCGTGATCGGAGCGCCGTTCGACATCGCGACCACTCATCGGCCGGGCGCCCGCTTCGGCCCGCGGGCCCTGCGCGCGCTCGCCTACGAATCCGGCACATATCATCTCGATCTCGGTATTGAGATCTTCGACTGGCTCGACGTCGTGGACGCCGGGGACGCCCGCTGCCCGAGCGGGCAGACCGAGGCGTCCCATCGCAACATCCGCGCGAAGGTCGGCGGCGTGGCCGGGCTCGGCATCATCCCGGTCGTCATCGGCGGCGACCACTCGATCACCTGGCCAGCGGCGTCCGGGGTGGCCGAGGCCGTCGGCTGGGGCGAGCTCGGCGTGCTGCACTTCGACGCGCATGCCGACACCGCGAACATCATCGATGGCAACCTCGCCTCGCACGGGACACCCATGCGCAGGCTGATCGAGTCCGGAGCCGTCCAGGGGCGCAACTTCGTCCAGGTCGGGCTGCGCGGCTACTGGCCACCACCGGACGTGTTCGCCTGGATGCGCGAACAGGGCATGCGCTGGCACCTGATGCAGGAGATCTGGGAGCGCGGATCGCGCGCGGTTGTCACCGACGCGATCGCCCAGGCTGTGGACGGCTGCCGCGCGCTCTATCTGTCCGTGGACATCGACGTGCTCGACCCCGGCTTCGCGCCGGGTACCGGCACGCCCGAACCAGGCGGGATGACACCCGCGGACCTGCTGCGCGCCGTCCGCCAGGCCGCGCTGGACACCCCGCTGGCGGCGGTGGACATCGTGGAGGTCTCGCCCCCCTACGACCATGCGGAGAACACCGTCAACAACGCGCATCGGGTCGCGATGGAGGTGTTCGCCGCCCTCGCCCACCGGCGGCGCCGCGCCGCCGGTGGTGTCCCCGGCCTACCTGGACGCGACCCGCACGGCATCTCCTGACCCGCACCAGCCCCCCTGTCCACCCGCCCCGGTCCCCCGACCCCCGGTCCCCGGTCCGCTGCGGACCGGGGGGACTCGCGTCCCGCCAGCGTGGGGACGGGGACCCTCTATTGGGCAGGTGGACCGCTGTTGGGAACATAAGGGACAGCACGCCCCGATACTCTCCCGCGGACTTCCCACTCTGAGGTGGCGCCCATGCAGGGACGGCAGCCCCGACGATCAGCGAGCCGGCGGTCGCTCCTGCGCGGATCGATCGGCGCGGCCAGCCTGCCCGGCCTGTCGGCGCTGGTTGCGGCCTGCTCGGGTGCGCACACCGAAACATTCTCCGAACAGCAGCACCCGAAACCCGGCCCGAACAACCCCATGCTGTGGCCCATCAGAGCCGACAACCAACCCATCGCGAGCAACCTGTCGCCGGAACGCGACCGCCCCCTCAAAATCTTCAACTGGCCCGACTACATCGACCCACGGGCACTCGCGTCGTTCCGCGACTCCGTGGGTGTGACCGTCGAGGTGACGACGTTCAGCGACAACAGCCAGGCGCTGGAGGCCATCTCGGCCGGCACCGTCGACCACGACATCTACCTGCCGAGTTATGACCAGCTCGCCCAACTGGTCGGCAACGGCCGGCTGCGGCCGCTGAACCACAGCTACATCCCGAACATCAGCCAGGTATGGCCGGACTTCACCAACCCATTCTATGATCTCCAGTGGCGCTACACCGTGCCGTACACCGTCTACAGCACCGGCATCGCCTGGCGTTCGGACCTCGTCAGCGAGGACATCAGCGCGCGGGACAACCCGTTCGACGTCTTCTGGGACGCCCGGTACCGCGACAAGATCTCCGTGATCAACGACTATCGAGCCGTGATGGGCATGGTCCTGCTGCGGAACGGCCTCGACCTGAACACGGCCCGGCAGAGCGATCTCGACCTTGTCCGGGCGCAGCTGGCCGACATGGTCCGCGAGACCCGGCCCAAGGCGACGATCACCAACTACCGAGACCTGCCCGGGGGGCACTTCCCCATCGTCCAGGCCTGGTCCGGGGATGTGGTGAACGCCCGCAACTACCTGGCCAGGAACGCGAACCCGAACATCCTGCGCTACTGGTCACCGAGCGACGGCCGCCACCAGGCGGACAACGATCTGATGGTGGTCCTGCGGAACGGCAGGAACCCGGTGGCCGCGCACATGTTCCTCAACCACATGCTCGACTTCGACGTCGCGGTGAGAAACTACGCGACGATCGGGTACCAGCCACCGCAGAACCGCATCACCTCCGCCGGACTCATCAGTCAGGGGTTCCTGCCACCGAGCCTGGCGAGCGCGGCCGTGGAACCGGCCTACTTCGCCACCGGCCTGCGCATTCTCGAGCTCGACCCCGACGTGGACCGACGCTGGCGGTCGGTCTGGAACGAGTTCCGCACCAACACCTGACACACCGGCGCCTGGCACACCGGCGCCTGGCAGCGTGGGCCTTGAGCTCAGCGAGCGGTCATCGGGCGGCCGAGGGCGTAACAGGCGATCGCCGCGGTCGCCGCGACGTTGAGCGAATCCACCCCGTTCGCCATCGGGATCCGCACCTGGATGGTGGCCGCCTCGAGCGCCGCCCGCGTCAGGCCCGGGCCCTCCGAGCCGAGCAGCAGCGCCAGCTTCTCGTACGGCCGGGCGCTGAACTCGTCGAGCGCCACCGCGTCCGGGGACGGCGTGAGCGCGACCACCGCGAACCCGTGGTCCATCAGCAGCGACAGCGCCGCCGGCCACGGATCGATGCGGGCGTACGGCACCGCGAACACCTCGCCCATCGACACCCGCACCGACCGCCGGTACAGCGGATCAGCGCATCGCGGGCTGAGCAGAACCGCGTCCATCCCGAGCCCCGCCGCCGACCGGAAGATCGCTCCGAGGTTCGTATGGCTGACGATGTCCTCGCAGACCAGTATCCGGTCGGCCGTGTCCAGCACGTCCCCCAACGGGATCAACGGGCGACGGCACATGGAGGCCAGCGCCCCACGGTGCACCTCGAACCCGGTGATCGTGGCAAGCACGTCCGGCCCGGCGAGGTAGACCGGGATGCCCGGGTCGAGATCGTCCGGCACCAGCGCGAGCTTCGACGGCCCGACCAGCAACGAACGCGGACGGTAACCAGCACGACGGGCCCTGTCGATGACCATCTCGCCCTCCGCGATGAACAGCCCCTCCGCCGGCTCCCGCCGCCGGCGCAGGGCCACGTCGGTCAGCCCGACATAGTCACGGACCCGTTCGTCGGCCGGGTCGTCGATCTCCACAATGCCCAACCCGC
>NZ_CAKJTO010000101.1:0-16656 GCF_917627405.1 Protofrankia sp. Cj5 | reverse complement strand
CGCCGCCACCGCGTCCGCCGCCACCGCGTCCGCCGCCACCGCGTCCGCCGCCACCGCGTCCGCCGCCACCGCGTCCGCCGCCACCGCGTCCGCCGCCACCGCGTCCGCCGCCACCGAGGTCGAGGTCGAGGTCCTCACGGTGGACACCTTCGGCAACGTCCAACTGGCCACGGCCGCGGGCCCGCTCGTCCCGGCGGGCGTCGTCCCGGGCCGGAATATCGAGATCACTGTGGGCCAGACGGTGGCCACGGCCCTGTTCGGGGCCACCTTTGCCTCGGTGCAGCCAGGAGATCCTGTTGTCTACGTGGATTCCGCGGGCCTTGTGACGATCGCGGTGAACAGGGGGAGCGCGGCTGCCCGGCTGGCGGTCACCGCGGGGGACATCGTCCGCTTGGCACCACTTCATGGCGACGTTCCCGGGGGCGGCAGCCCGGGGCTGCCGGCGGCGCGGTAAGAGCGACGTTCCCGCCGCCGGCAGCCCCCCATGGATCAGCAGAAGCCCGGGATCGTCAGCCAGGCCGGTCCCGGCGCGGGCGCGTCGTCGCGCAGCACGCTGCCCTCGATCTTCCCGTACGGCCGGTCTGCCGGTTGGTAGACGATGTCGGGGTTGTCCAGCCCGAGGGGGGTGAGATCAACCAGGAAGTGGTGCCGGTTCGGCATCGACATGCGAATCTCGGCGACGTCGGCGTGCGCGGCGAGCACCTCCCGGCCCATTGCGTACAAGGTCTGTTGAAGCGCGCGGCTGTGTACGTCCGCGAACGTCCGGAGAAGGATCTCCCGGATGCTCGCGAACAGGCTTCCGTACTCGATGTCCGTGGCCGCGTACCGCCACCGGACGGTGAGCTCGGTGGCGAGGACCCGGTCGTCCGTCTCAACCAGAGTCGTGTACTTGTCCCGGGCGAAGCCGCGAAATTCCGATCCGGTCGACTTGAGCAGGAGCAGGCCGCCAATTCCGGCTATGACATGGGCCCTGTCGCGGTCGACGGTGACCACGGCCGTCCGGTATTCACCGGCGGCCCGCGAGAAGGCGTGGTCAGATGTGCCGCCGGTGGTGCTGATCCGCTGCCAGCCGTGCTCCACGATCTCCATTCGGGCACTGGTCGTCCATACGTTGGATGCGACGAAATGCCGGGCGAGCCGCAGGCCGAACTCCTCGATCTCGCCGATGCCACCGTCGCGCGCAAACGCGTAGACGGTGTTTTTCTGGGTGTCGGTGGGCAGCACGTGGCTGTTGTCCCCGTCGAGATGCGCGCTGGTGAAGTCGCCCCGTAGCGCTGACGAGACGCTGATGTCCCTGAGCCGATGCGCCCGGGTCGAACGATCGATATGGACGAGCCTGACTTCGGCCTTTCCGTACTGGTTCTCGCCGAGAACGACTGCCATCGCGCCTCCAAGCCGGGCCGAGGAACGCCCCAACACCCCTGGGGCGGTGGGGACGCCGGAAAGCGAACAGGGAGATTGCCGGGCGGTGCGCCCGTGATCTCCCGTGGTGCGTCAACCTGGATCTGCCGCCGTGCCTGCCGTGCGGTGGTGCCCTGCCTGCCCTTCCTGCCTGCCTGCCGTGCCGTGGTGCCGTGTTATGCGCTGGCGCTGGGCGCTCGCGGTGGAACGTGCGTGTCCTAACCCTGTGTGACGCTACCGGTACTCCGATTTGGGTGACCAGCCCGCGTCGTTGATTCGCCGAACGCCGTGACGGGCATGAGCCAAAAAATCAGGTGCCGATCGGGCGCAACTTCTGGAAGTCCTCGAGCGTCGGATGGAAGGACAGGGGAGGGGTCGTGGATCGTTGCCAGTGGGTGCTACTCTCTGTATTCAATTGTTCTACGAATGGTTGTGGTCGTCCGTTTGACACCGGTCATTTTAATGATCAACAGGTCGTCTGTCGGCAATGCTGGGTACGGTCCGGCTGTGAATGAGCGGCGGTCACTGAAGATATGTCGGTCGTTGGTGCGGGCTTACCCCGTGCCGCGGGTGTTCGGATCACACGGACCGCTGATGTCGACCGTCGTCGCGGCGCTGCTCGCCGGGGCCGCCCTCATGTCATGTTCGCCGCCGGCTGCCGACAAACCGAAGGCCGGGCCGTCGGCACAGCCGGTGCCGACCGCGACGGCACCACAGGTTGTCATCACTCCCTCGGACGGCGCTGAGGCAGTCGCGGTCACCAGCACCGTGGTTGTGCGCAGCAGCGTTCCGCTACAGTCGGTAACCGCAATCCGGAACGCCAGCAAGTCCCAGGAAACCGCCGCGGGCGTTCTCCGGGGCGAGCTTTCCGCGGACGCCAGGACCTGGACGTCGACCGACGGGCTGTTCGCGGACACGCGGTACCAGGTGACCGCGCAGACGTCCGCGGCACCGGGCGGATCGGGTCCAACGGTCACCGGCGCGACTTTCACGACGGTTAATCCGGAGAAGTCCCTCAAGGTTTCCTGGGGGCCGGTCGACGGTCAGACCGTCGGCATCGGCACCCCGATCACGCTGACTTTCAGCGCGCCGGTCACCGACCGCGCAGCCGTGCAGCGGCGCCTTGCGGTCACCGCGAATCCACCGGTTGCCGGTGCCTGGAACTGGGCGTCCAGCACAGTGGCGCGCTGGCGTCCGCAACAGTACTGGAAGGCCGGTACCCGTGTGCACGTCGAGGCGCGCCTCGCCGGTTTCGACGCTGGTGGTAACCGGTTCGGGCTGAAGGACCGGACCATGGATTTCGTCATCGGGCCGGCTCAGATCAGCTATGTCGACGCGGCGGCGCACACCATGAAGGTGTATCGGGACGGCGTTCTACAGCGAACCCTGCCGGTAAGTCTGGGCAAGCCGTCGTCGCCGACCATGGATGGCCCGCACAATGTCATTGCCACCGCGCCGACGGTGATTATGGACTCCGCGACGGTCGGCATCCCCAAGGGGGACCCGGACTACTACTACGAGACCGTGCAGTGGAACGTGCAGTTCACCAGCGGTGGTGAGTACGTGCATTCGGCGCCGTGGTCGGTCGGCTCCCAGGGGGAGAACAACGTCTCGCACGGGTGTGTCAACGCGGCCCCGGCGGATGCCGAGTGGTTCTACCGGTTCAGTCGGCTGGGTGACATCGTCGACGTGCGCAACACCGGCCGCCCGCCGGACACCACGCAGCTGGGCAACGAGTGGTCGATCTCCTGGGAGCGCTGGAGCGCGGGCAGCGCACTGCCGCTCGCTGACACCCAGAGCACCGCCGGGCAGGCGCAGACCGATCGCGGCGCCGCGGCGGCGGCCCCGCCGACGGCGCGTTCCTGACAGCGCGGGCCGCCGGGACGCGATGATCTCCTGGGATGGTTGGGGAAGGTTGTCCCGCCCGCATCTCCCAGGAGGTCCGCGCGATCAGCAACCAATCCGAACCCGGTGGCGCTTCGCGGTCCTGGTGGGCCGGCGCCCCGTCCTCCCGGCAGCACTGGCTGCGCCGGTTGGCCGGCCACGTCCTCAGATACCGCCGCAACGCGACCCTGGCGTTCGGCGCCGCCGTGTTCGGCACCGCGATCGCCGCGGTCACTCCGCTGATCGAACGCGCGGTGATCGACAACGTTGTGGTCGCGCACAGGCAGCCGCTCGCGCCCTATGTCCTTGCGCTGCTCGCCGCCGGGGTGCTGCGTTTCGCCGCCGGGTTCGTCCGGCGCTACATCGGCGGCCGGCTGGCCCTCGACGTCCAGTACGACCTGCGGGACGCGCTCTTCACCGCGCTCACGCGCCTGGACGGCGTCCGTCAGGACGGCCTCCGGACCGGCCAGGTCGTCAGCCGGGCCAATTCCGATGTCACGGTCGTCCAGGGCCTGCTGGCGTTCCTGCCGCTGATGAGCGGGAACCTGCTGCTGTTCGTGCTCGCCATTGTGATCATGATGTTGTTGTCCCCGTTGCTGACGCTGCTCGCGCTCGCCGTCGGCCCACTGGTGATCATTATCGGGCTGCGGGCCCGGCGGACCGTCTTCCCCGCGACCTGGGCGGCCCAGCAGCAGGCCGGTGAGGTCGCGGCCGTGGTGGCGGAGGCAACTGCGGGCGTGCGGGTGGTCAAGGGCTTCGGGCAGGAGGAGCGGGAGCTGGCCAAGCTCGCCACGGCCGCCCGCGCCCTGTTCTCGCTGCGGATGCGTGCGGTCCGCTTCACCAGTCTGTACACCAGCGCGCTGGCGGCGGTGCCGGCGCTCGGGCAGGTGGGCATGCTGGCGCTGGGCGGATGGCTGGCACTGCGCGGCAGCATCAGCCTCGGCACCTTTCTGGCCTTCACCGCCTACCTCGGCGAGCTGGTTGCGCCGACCCGGATGCTGGCGGGTCTGTTGACCATCGGACAGCAGGCCAGAGCCAGCGCGATCCGGGTGTTCGAAGTCATGGACAGCCAGCCGGTCGTCACCGAACGGCCCGGCGCCCGCGACCTCACCCGGGCCAGGGGCTGCGTCGAGCTTGCCAACGTCACATTCGGCTACAGCCGGGACCGCCCGGTTCTTGACGGGGTGAGCCTGCGGATCGAACCGGGCCAGACCCTCGCGCTGGTCGGCGCCTCCGGGTCGGGCAAGTCGACGGTGGCGGCGTTGCTGTCCCGCTATTACGACACGGACACCGGCGCGCTGCGCCTGGACGGCCACGACATCCGGGAACTGGCTCTGCCATCACTGCGGGCGCAGATCGCGATGGTGTTTGAAGACAGTTTTCTGTTCTCCGACTCGGTTCGTGCCAACATCAGCTACGGGCGCCCGGACGCGGATGAGGCCTCGGTCGTGGCCGCGGCCCGCGCGGCCCACGCGGACGGCTTCATCCGCGCCCTGCCAGCCGGTTACGACACGGTCGTCGGTGAGCAGGGGCTCACCCTCTCGGGCGGGCAGCGGCAGCGGATCGCGCTGGCTCGCGCCCTGCTGACCGACTCGCCCATCCTGGTCCTGGACGACGCGACGTCCGCGGTCGACGTCCGGGTCGAGGCCGAGATCCACGCGGCGTTGCGAGCGAACACGCGCGGCCGGACCACGCTGTTGATCGCCCATCGCCGATCGACGCTGCAGCTGGCTGACCGCATCGCGGTACTCGACGCCGGCCGCCTGGTCGACATCGGCACCGATGAGGAGCTCTCCGCTCGTTGTGAGCTCTATACCCTCTTGCTGGACGGCCGGGTCCGCGAGCCGGCGGTGACCACTCCCCGGCCCAGGCAGGCACCCGCCACCGGCGTCGGCGGCCCGCGGCCCGTCCCGCTCGGGCCGCTCAGGCCGCGGCCGGCTGAGGCGTCCGGTGGCGGCGGGCAGCGCGTTCTCGGCGGCGTGGCCGGGGATATGCCCGCGACTCCCGAACTGCTCGCGCGGGTCGAGGCGCTCCCGCCGGCCACCGAGGCGGTGGGGGTGCGGATGGCTGACGCCGCCGCCGGCGACCCGGCTTTCTCCTTACGCCGTCTGCTGGGCGGGGTGCGCGCGCTGCTCGCCCTGGGCCTGCTGCTCGTGGTCCTGGACGCGGGCACGGGTCTCGCGCTGCCCGCGCTGGTGCGGCACGGAGTGGACGCGGGTGTGTCGCGGACCGCGGGAGCGGCGCTGGTCATGACGTCCGCGGTGGCGCTCGCCGTGGTTCTCACAGCCTGGGCGGTGCAGGTCAGCCAGGGCCGGGTGGCCGGACGGCTGGGTGAGCGCCTGCTGTTCACCCTACGGGTCAAGACGTTTGCCCAGCTGCAACGGCTCGGCCTGGACTACTACGAACGTGAGCTCTCGGGCCGGATCATGACCCGGATGACCACGGACGTCGACGCGCTGTCGACATTCCTGCAGACCGGCCTGACGACCGCGGTGGTCGGCATGCTGTCGTTCGTCGGTGTGGGGGTGGCGTTGGTGGTCCTCAACGCCCGGCTGGCCCTGGTCGTGCTGCCGATGGTGCCGGTCGGTGTCTTTGCCACGGTGGTTTTCCGTGCGAAGGCGTCGGCGGCCTACGTCGAGTCACGGGAGCGCGTCGCCGCGGTCAACGCGGCGCTGCAGGAGAACCTCGCCGGCATCCGGGTGGTGCAGGCCTTCCGCCGCGAGGGGCGCAACATCGCGGACTTCCGGGCGCTCGCTGAGCGTTACCGGGTGTCGAGGCTGCGTGCGCAACGCCTCATCGCACTGTACTTCCCGTTCATGGAGTTCTGCTCGGAGCTGGCCGCCGCGCTCGTTCTCGGTGCCGGCGCGGGGCTTGTCGCGTCCGGATCGCTGACGACCGGCGGGCTCATCGCCTATCTGCTCTACCTCGGCCTGTTCTTCTCACCCATCCAGCAGCTCTCCCAGGTGTTTGACGGTTACCAGCAGGCCAAGGTGGGTCTGCGCCGGCTGTCGGATCTGCTGCGCACACCTACCTCCACCCCGGCCCGGCCTGCCCCGGTGCCGGTGGGCCGGCTTTCCGGCGAGATCGAGTTTGTCGGTGTGTGCTTCCGGTACGCGGGCGCCGAGCGTCCCGCGCTGGACGGGGTGAACCTCCGGGTGGCCGCCGGGGAGACCGTCGCGCTGGTGGGTGAGACCGGAGCCGGCAAGTCGACCGTCGTCAAGCTGGCCGCGCGTTTCTACGACGCCACCGGCGGCGTGGTGCGCATCGACGGCACCGACGTGACCCGGCTCGACCTGGCTGGTTACCGCCACCGGCTGGGAGTCGTCCCGCAGGAGCCGTTCCTGTTCGCCGGGACGGTCCGGGACACGATCGCCTACGCCCGGCCGGATGCGGCGGACGCCGAGGTGAGGGCAGCGGCGCGGGCGGTTGGCGCACATGAGATGATCATGCGCTTGCCCGGGGGCTATCTGCACCGGATCGGCGAGAACGGCCGGGGCCTGTCCGCTGGGCAGCGCCAGCTGCTCGCGCTCGCCCGGGCGGAGCTCGCGGACCCCGACATCCTGCTGCTCGACGAGGCGACCGCCTCGCTGGACCTGGCCACCGAGGCCGCGGTCACCGAGGCGACCGACCGCGTCGCGCGGCGGCGGACGACCCTCGTGGTGGCGCATCGGCTGACCACCGCCGCCCGCGCGGACCGGGTCGTGGTGATGGCTGCCGGACGGATCGTCGAACAGGGCTCGCACGCCCAGCTGATAGGTGCCCAGGGCAGGTACGCGCGGATGTGGGCAGAGTACAGCGGTGCGGGCGCGCCGGCCGGTCAGCCGTTGTGATTCGAACGTAGGTTCGATACATTACTTATCCGATGTACCATGAACTGCCGTGACGAGGGGCATGACTATGCCATCCACAACATCGACTATGTATCCGTGGTCCAGGGGCTCACCCGAGATGAGGCAGCGGGCGAACAGCAGGGCTGGCCCGATCTCGTTGACCAGCGGCCATGGGGTGCCATGGCGGACGTCACCGCGCTTGATGGCCCGCTCCGCAATGGTCATCTGGACCGCCCGCCGCTGGTGCAGGAGAACGGCGCGCAGGGCGGCGGCGAGATCGGCGTGCCGGGTGAGCTCACCGACAAGGGTCGCGGTCACCGCGCCCTGGCGGCCGCGGAGCACGTCGGCGAATTCATGGAGCAGCAGGAGCTGGTCGTCACGAAAACTTCCGGTGTCCGGATCGGTGACAGGGCTGTGGCCGAGGCGTCGTACTGTGTCGATCACCAGGTCGAGCTTGCACGACCACCTGCGGTAGAGGGTGGCCTTGCCGGCGCGGGCGCTGGCTGCCACGAGATCCATTGTCAGCGCGCCGTACCCGTGTTCGGCGAGCAGTTCGACCACGGCGGTGTGGATCGCGTCTTCCAGGACCTCCCCGCGTCGCCGGGGGATGGCCGGTGCGTGCGGCGGCCGGCGCGGGCCGTTGGCCGCCGGCATGAAACCCGTTGCGGAAGGGGGAAGGGGTGATGATTGAATATCGGCGGATATCGTCACGGCCATCGGTTGGGCTACCGCGGACGCCGTCGTGGGCATCATCGAGGTGGGCGTCACCTCCTTGCCGTCGGCGGGCGTCGGATGCACCGCGCCGGGCGGTATGCCAGCTATCGGGTGCGTCATCGCTACCCCCGGGAACGAGCCGTTGTCGGTGCTGCGGTTGATTACGCAAAGGTACTTGACTGAACACGTTGAGCGAAAGATGGGGTGCCTGGGTAGGCAGGGGAAGGTCAGGAACCGGTCCACCGGATGGGCCAGGTCGAAGCCGGGGAGGTCGCGGGTGATCCGCATACGCCGCAGGTCGGACGGGCTGCCGGTGGTGTGGATCGAAGCCGTTATGATCATCGGTTTCTACTACACCTACACGGCGACCCGCGCGGTGGCGGACGGTTCCGTCAGCGACGCGCTCGCGGTCGGCCGGGACCTCCTGCGCATCCAGACGGATCTCCACCTCGACGTCGAGCTCGGGCTGAACCACTGGCTCCAGAGCATCCCCGTGCTCGCTGTGGCGAGCTGTTACTACTACGCGACCTTGCACTTCATCGTCACGCCCGCCACTCTCGTGTGGCTCTACCGCAGGCGTCCCGGGCACTACCTACGGGCCCGCTGGACGATCCTGTGCGCGACCGTGATCAGTCTGGTCGGGTTCATTGTGCTACCGACGGCCCCGCCGCGCCTGCTACCCGGTGCCGGCTTCGTCGACACCATGGCGTCGTTCCACAGCTGGGGCTGGTGGGGCGGCGGTTCCAGCGCCGCGCCGCGGGGGCTGGCCGGTCTTGCCAACCAGTTCGCCGCCATGCCGTCCCTGCACTGTGCCTGGGCGTTGTGGTGCGGCTGGTATGTGGCCAGCCTCACCCACCGCCGCTGGGTCAGGGCGCTCGGCGTGGTCTATCCGGGCACGACGGCGTTCGTGGTGATAGCCACTGCCAACCACTACGTGCTCGATGCCGTCGCCGGGTGGCTGGTGCTCGGCCTCGGGGCCCTGCTGGCGGTGGTCGTCACGCGACTGGCTCGCCAGCAAGGCCGCCACGACGGCCGCGCGGACCTGGTCGGCTCGCCGAGCGAGCCCGCGCGGCCCGGATCCGCATCCGAGCCCGAGCCTGAGCCCGCCGGAGCCGTCAGCGCGGGGCTGGGACAGCCGACGGCGCAGTGCCGGTCATACGGCCGGGAAGGGCGCTGAAACACGCCCCCGCCCGGCTCCCGCACCGCCTCCGCGACGGCCGCGGCCTGCGCCATCGCCGTTTGCGCAACGGCCGTTGCGTGGACCTACCCGGTGTATGTGGTGGGCGTCCCGATGTGCGACAGTTGACCCACGGCGGGGTTGTTCGCCGTACTTTTCTGGTCCGTTGGGCCGCCCGAAGGCATCGTGGCGGCGCGTCCTGAAGGCGTTCCAGCAGATTCCGCGCGGAGACCATTTCGATGTCCTTGGTCCAACTGGCCGCGCTACGGCGGCCTCATCCCGTTGTGTTTTTGTTCTCCCTTGTCGTCGCCTGGTTGCTGATTGGGCTGCTGGCATTCGGCCTGCGGCGCGGGCCGATCGAGAACGGGCTGTCCAGGCGGGCGGCTTCGGTGGTCCGCTCCAGCGGTCAGGCCGGGGCTGAGGTGACTTTCCGCGGTCAGGACGCGACCGTGCATGGGACGTTCCCCAGCGTGTCCGCCGCTGAAACGGCCCGCCAGGCTGTCGCGCGTATGTCCGGCGCGCGATCAGCGGCCCTGGCCGATGATGTTCAGATTGTGCCGGTGCCGGCCGCCGCCGCGAAGCCATTGGTGATCGATGTCAACGGAGGATCGCTCACCGTCACGGCGACCGTGCCGGGCCAGGATGCTCGGGAGCGGCTTCTGGGCGCGGCGGCCGCGGCGAGTTCCGGCACGTTGACCGGACGAGTCACGGTTGATCCCGACGTGGCCGCGCCACCGGTGACGATGCTGGCGGATCTGGTCCGTTCGCTGACAGCGGTGATTGGCGAACATCAGGTGACGATCATCGGTTCCACCGCTGTCGTCGAGGGGGCCGTGGCGGACGTGGACGAGCGCGCGCGCCTGGGTGCCGCGGTGCTTGCCGCGGTGCGTACCGCGCGGCCCGCGATCTCCCTCGACAATCGGCTGGCCGTGCGACCGGTGGCTCCTGATCCCGTCCGGCCGGGTGACGGTGCGGTCGACCGCCTCGCCGCTGCCGTGGCCGGGGGCCGGGTCACCTTCGCGACGGACAGTTCGGAGCTCACCGAGATCGATCGTGTTCGTCTCGACCAGATCGCGGCGGCGCTGCGTGACGGTGCGCTGGGAGTTCTGATTGCTGGTCATACCGACGCGCGAGGCTCCCAGGTGACCAACGCGGCCCTGTCGCTGGCGCGCGCCCGCGCCGCGGCCGCCTACCTGGCGAGTCACGGAGTCCCGGAAGGGCGGTTGCGGGCAGCTGGGTTCGCCGCCGATTATCCGGCGGCGACCAACGACACGGACGCCGGCCGTGCCGCCAACCGCAGGGTGGAGATCTCTCCGCTTGCGCCGTAGGCCGTGCTTGTGCGGTAGGCCGTGGAGTTGCCCGGCTATGGAGTTGCCCTGAGCAAAGAATGCCTGTCGGTTGGTAACCGTTGTTTTTGATCTTTTTGTATGGCAAGCTTTCGTTGAGAAATATTAGGGAAGGCTTAGCTAAGAACGCCCGGCAATAGAGGTGTGGATCAAGGAGCGGGGCTGGGCTGCGTGCCCCAGCCCCACGACACCGCGTCCCCTGCTGCCGGGCGCTCTGACCAAAAAGCTGTGGTCGACCTGGGAAGCTCTGGCCGAGTAATGAGCATTCGTGATCATCATCCCGGTTGCGCACGACCGCTTTCCGGATGACGCGGCGAACGGCTCCAGAACAGGTGTGGTGAGGTGCGGTGCTGGTCTGCTCATGCTTTGCTGTCAACGACCAGACGTTGCGCGGCGTGATCGAATCGGGCGCGCGTGACACGTGCGAGGTGGGTGCGGTCTGTGCGGCCGGTACCGGGTGCGGTGGTTGCCTTGACGAGATCGAGGAGCTGCTGACCGACCACCGTCGGGCCCGTCCGGTCGTCCAGTCGGGCTGAGACAGTGGAGGTTCCAGGTGAGGGGCGACCCGGAAATTGTCGAACTACTCAACCGTGTGCTCACCAATGAACTGACAGCTGTCAACCAGTACTTCCTGCACTCGCGGATGCAGGTCAACTGGGGATATCACCGGCTCGGCAAGCACACCTACGACGAGTCGATCGACGAGATGCGCCATGCGGACAAACTGGTGCATCGGGTGCTCTACCTCGGCGGTGTCCCGAACCTTCAGCGACTCAACACGCTGCGTGTCGGTGAGACCGTTGCCGAGCAGCTGAACTCCGACCGGACCCACGAGATCGAGGCATGCGGCCTCCTGCGTGCTGGAATCGTCCTGACCCGCGCCCGCGACGATGTGGGCTCAGCCGTCATCCTGGAGGACATCCTCGTCTCCGAGGAGGACCACATCGACTGGCTGGACGCCCAGATCGAACTGCTTGCCCAGCTCGGTGAGGCGCATTACCTCGCACAGCAGATCCACGAGTGACCAGTGGCGGGCCCCGCGCCGGGGCCTGGCGTGGCCTGGGCGCGGCGAGCTGGGCACACGTCCCAAGCACAGGCGTCAGGGGAGCACAAGGCGGACAGCTTCGGCGCTGGCGCGTCGTAGTGCCCTGGCCGCCTCGGCCCGGCTGATCAACGCGGGCGCTCCCGTCATCCCGCGGGCGGCCGCGCCAGCGGGCACCGGCTGGGCGCTGAAGACCCCTGTGAAGCCGGCCTCCCGCCAGGCACTCGGACTGACGTTCACCTGCCCGCAGACCGCGATCACTGGGACCCCGGCTGCCTGGGCATGTCTCGCGACGGCCGCCGGAGCTTTGCCCCGCATGGTCGAAGCATCCAACGCGCCTTCGCCGGTGATCACGAGATCGGCGCCGTCCAGGGCCGCGTCGAAGCCGGCGAGATCGAGCAGCAGTTCGGCACCGGCCTGTACCCGCGCGCCCAGAAAAGCCATCGCGCCGAAGCCGAGACCGCCGCCCGCGCCCGCGCCCGCGCTCGCGCTCGCGCTCGCGGCGACCATGGCAGCTCTCGCCGACAGGCCCAGGACACCCCGAGGCCGTGCGCCAAGCCGGTCGACGAGCGTGCGCAGCCCGTCCTCGAGAACGGCCACGTCCGCCGGCCCCGCGCCCTTCTGCGGGCCGAAGACCGCCGCCGCTCCGTGCGGCCCGAGCAGCGGGTTGTCAACGTCAGCCGCGACAGTGATCTCGGCTTGGGTGATCCGTGGATCCAGGCCGCCGGTATCGATCATGTAAAGATGGCGCAGGGCCGCGCCGCCGGGCGGCAGGATGCGCCCGGTCCGGTCCAGGAACCTGATGCCGAGCGCGGACAGCATCCCGGTGCCGCCGTCGGTCGTCGCGCTCCCGCCCGCCCCGAGCAGCAACCGCCGGGCGCCGGCGTCCAGGGCCGCGCGCACCAGCTCACCGGTACCGGTAGTGGACGCTGTCAGTGGCTCGTGCCGTCCCGGCGGCACGAGCCGCAGGCCGGAGGCTTCGGCCATCTCCAGCACCGCGGCGTCATGGCGAACGGCGAACGCCGCGCGCACCGCGGTCCCGAGCGGCCCGGACACGGTGGCCTCATGGCGGGTGAAGCCCGCGGTGAGCGCCGCGGCCACGGTCCCGTCGCCGCCATCGGCCACCGGGCGCATGAGGATGTCCGCGTGCCGGCAGGCGTCGCCGACGCCGTCAGCGATGGCGTGGGCCGCCTCGTTCGCGGTCAGCGTGCCTTTGAAGGCGTTGGGCGCGACAACGATCCGCGTGACCGTGGGCATACCCGCATACTCCCGCCGCGCCGCGCGGCGGACGCACTGGGGCGTGTTGCGACAGTCATCTGTCCGGCTCCCGCCGCCAGGCGGCTCCCGGCCGTGTTCTCGGACGAACCGATACAACGCGTCCGCTATCGATGTGCCCCGCAGCCTTGCCAGGGGCCGCCTGGACGCGGCTCCCTGACCGAAACCACGACGCGCGACAGGCTCTAACGTTCTGTGCTCACCCGATTGCCACTACACTCGGCACGCGATCTGGAAGTAGCGTGACGGCCGGGATCTGCACGGGGCTGACATGCGCGAGGAGGTGCGTTGGTCGCGAGCGTGGTCGGCTTGGTGGCTGACGTGGTGTCCACCGGGCTGCTGGTGGTGACGTCCGACAGCCGTGTGGTCTGGGCTAATCGGGCTCTGTTCGCCCTCGTGACGGGCGCCGCAACGGTGCCGGAGGAGACAGCGGCGCCGGGCCCGGCCGGTCTCGGCGCGTTCAGACGCGCTGGTCCTGGTTCCGTCGACCCGGTCGACCTGGTTGCGGCTCGCCTTGCCGTGGCCGAGGCCGGGCTGCCATTGGCGCGGGTCGTCCCGGACGACGAGCCCCGCGCGGCTAGCTGGCAGGCGCCGGACGGTAGCAGCCGTTGGCTGGAGATCCGTTGCCGTGCGTTTGCTGACGGTGATCCCACCTGGGGCGGCCAGTTCGGCGCCGAGGGCTACCTTCTCTACGAGATTGTCGACAACACCGCGCGTCACCATGAAGAGGAGGTCGCGGGGCTGCGCGAACGCTGGCTCCGCCATGTCGAGACGATCGCCCGGACGGGTATCTGGGAGTGGGACCTGGTCACCAACGAGGTGGCATGGTCTGACGAGCTTCTCGCCATGTTCGGCTACCCCACGGACACCTATCTCGACTACGACACCTACCGGTCGCTGATACATCCGGACGACGTGACGAGGGTGGAAGGAGTTCTGGAGCAGGCGATCGCCGAGGTCAGCCCGTTCGAATTCACCCACCGTATGTACTTCGCCGACCGGGCCACCGAGTGCGTGCTCGAGTGCCACGGCGACGTCCTCACCGATCACGCGGGCACGCCAATCCGGATCATGGGCACGGCGCATGACGTCACCGAGCTGATCCGGGCGCGCCGCGAGCTCGCCCAGCTCACCACGCATGACCCGCTCACCGGGTTGCGTAACCGGCAGGCGGTGACCGGGCTGCTGGCCGAGCGGATCGCGGGCAGCGCGGGCAGCGCGGGCAGCGAGCGGATCGACGCCTCGCCGAACGGGAGTGCCCCGGCCGGGACGTTGCTCTTGATCAATATTGACAACTTCAGGGACATCAATGACACGCGTGGCCATGCCGTCGGCGACGCGGTGCTGCGAGCCCTGGCCCAGACCGTGGCGGAGACGCTGCCCACATCGGTTCTCGGGCGGCTCGGCGGCGACGAGTTCGTGGTGATTCTCGAGTCCGCCAACGGCCCGGACGGACTCGGTGTCGCCGATACTCTGTGCGCGAAGGTCGCGCGGCACGCCATCATCATCGATGATGTCACGATCCGTGTCACGATCAGTATCGGCGTCCTGCCGCTGTCGTCCGCGACCGACAGCGACACCGCGTTGGCTCGTGCCGGCCTCGCCCTGCGTGAGGCCAAGGATGCCGGCCGTGGCCGCGCGCGGCTGTTCACAGCGGAGCACTATGAGCATGTCGACCGGCGGATCTCGCTGGCGCGGCGGGTACGCGACGCGCTCGACGGGGGGCTGATGGCGTTGGACGCGCAGCCCATCGTCGACCTGACATCCCGCGAAGTGCAGGGATACGAACTGCTGCTACGGCTGCGCGACGGCCGGCAGCCAGAGCTGGCCCCCGCCGAGTTCATGAGCGCGCTCGCCCACAGCGACCTCACGCTGGCTCTGGACCGCTGGGTGCTGCGGCAGGCGGTGGCGGCGCTCGCTTCCGCCACCGCTCGCCGGGAACGGCTTCGCCTGCATGTGAACATCTCCGGCCGGTCGGTCGCGGACCCTGAGTTCGGCCAGTTCGTCCTTGGGACACTGCGTGCGGCCCGGGTCGATCCATCCCAGCTTGGTCTTGAAATCGCCGAAAGCGTCGCGGTGGTCAGCCTGGACGCGGCACGCCAGCTTGCCGAGACCCTCACCGACGCGGGCTGCCGGTTCACCCTGGACGACTTCGGCGCAGGCGTGGGCTCGTTCGTCTACCTGCGCAACCTCCCCTTCACCAATGTGAAGATCGACGGCGATTTTCTCCGCCAGGTGGATACGTCGCCAGCGGACACCGTCTTGGTGGACGCGGTGGTACGGGTCGCGCGCTGTCTCGGTATGTACACCATCGCCGAGAACGTCGACCGTGAATCCCTGGCACTGGCACTGCGTGATCTTGGAGTGGACTACGCGCAGGGGTTTCTCACCGGTCGTCCCCGGCCATTGACGGATCTGCTTGCCGAGGTCCCCTATGCGGATCCCGAAACGCGCGAGGTCAGCCTCAACGGTTTTCTCGGCTAGCTTGCCAGCGGGTACCCGTGCAGCACACGGCGCTGGATGAGTGCGTTGACGCACGGTGCGTGCCTTAGAGCGACCGGCAATAGGGGCGCGGTGCCGCGTCCTGTGTTGCCGGGCGCTCTTAGGAGCGCCCGAGGACAGGACTATCCGGCTCGCGGCTCATCCGCGTCCCGCCCGGCCGCGTTGTCGTCCGTCGGCGCCCAGCACCAGGGCGCCTTCCTCCTCCGCCTTGCCGGACCGGGCGCGGATGAGCCGCTCACTGATCGAACGCCCTATCCTCGGGCGCTCTCCGTGGTTGCCGCCGGAAGTTGTTCGGGATATGTCGGATGCCGGGCGCGGGCCGCTCGGCTGCTGTTCACCGTCGTAGCGAATCCTCTGGGCGTGGGTGTCGTCGTCCCAGGGCCGCACGCGGTCCCAGGGCCGCGCGGAGGGAGAACAACGATGTCCGAGGTCATCCTCAGTGTTGTCGTGGACGTGCTGGGAGCGATCGCCGTCGCGCTCGTTTCCGCGCTGGTACAGCGTTGGCGGCGCCCGCTCGCGCCGACGTCCTGAACTGGGCCGCCGGCTGCGGGAACCGGCGGCAATATGATCGTTTTGCCTGGGCCGTGGCCAGCTCGGTGATACGGCTCAGACCGGGCGATGGCCGGTCAGATCAGTATCACCGCGGCGAAGAGCCCCGCCATGGCCGCGAGCGCGGCGGCGTCCGCGCGCCGGGGCCTCGCCGGCTGGTGCGAAACCGCACCGAACCCGCCCCGGGCGGTGATCGCTTCGGTCATTTCCGCGGCCCGTCGCAGGCAGGTGACGATCGCGGTGCACAGCAGCTCGGTCGTGTAGCGCAGCTGGCGCGCCAATGCCGCCGGCCGGCGTGGCCGGGCCGGCCGGCTGGCCGTGCGTAGCCGGCGAACCGCGAGCAGCGTACGGATTTCCTCAACCAGCAGCGGTAGACAACGGATGGCCAGCGCCACCGTTGCCACCCATTCATCGACCGGTAGCCGCAGTCTGCGCAATGGCGTCATCAGCCGGTCCAGCGCGGGTGCGACATCCGACAGCGGCGTCGTCCAGCCGAGCAGCGCGGCGGTGGCGAACATGGTCATGGAGACCGACGTCAGCCGGAGCCATTCCAGTACTCCGCCGAGCGACACCCGCATTCCCGCGACGGCCACGAACGGTGCCTCGCGCGACTGCATGGTGAGCGCGGCGCCGATCAGCAGGCCGTACCAGGACCAGCGGGGAAGCCTTGGCGCCGCGCCCGGTGGGATCCGGGCGACCAGCATGCACAACCCGACGAATCCCGCGACCAGACCGATCACGGGCCACGACGGCCGCAACGCGACGAGCAGCCCGAGCGCGGCCATCATGATTATTTTTGTGCCCGCCCACAACCGGTGTACCGGGCTCGTACCGGGGATGTACCGCAGCAGGTTGGGCTCGCTTCGGCGGGCACGTGCGGCTGACCGCCGCCGGGACAGCCGGCCCCTGTGCCGGGGCGCGGCGGGTGCGGGCGGC
>NZ_CAKJTO010000100.1:0-16777 GCF_917627405.1 Protofrankia sp. Cj5 | reverse complement strand
ACTCCGAGGCGGCCATCTTCGCCGCCATCGCCTCGGCCTGGTCGGCCTCGAAGGCCTTCTCCGCCTGCTCGATAAGGGTGAGAACGTCGCCCATGCCCAGGATGCGCGACGCCATCCGCTCCGGGTGGAAGACGTCGAAGTCCTCCAGCGCCTCACCGGTGGAGGCGAACATGATCGGCTTACCGGTCAGGTGCGCGACCGACAGCGCGGCACCACCGCGAGCGTCACCGTCGAGCTTGGTGAGCACCACCGCGCTGAAACCGACGCCGTCAGCGAAGGCCTGTGCGGTGGCGACGGCGTCCTGACCGATCATCGCGTCGACGACGAACAGGATCTCGTCCGGCGACGTCACATCGCGGATGTCCGCAGCCTGCCGCATCATCTCGGCATCCACGCCAAGACGGCCGGCGGTGTCGACAACAACCACGTCGTGCAGGCGACGCCGCGCGTGTTCCACGGCGTCGCGCGCGACCGCCACCGGGTCACCCACCCCGTTGCCGGGCTCGGGCGCGAACACGTCGATCCCGGCTCGGGCGGCCACAACCTGAAGCTGCGTGACCGCGTTCGGACGCTGCAGGTCGGCGGCGACCAGCAAGGGGGTGTGCCCCTGGGCCGCAAGCCAGCGACCGAGTTTGCCGGCAAGCGTCGTCTTGCCCGTGCCCTGCAGACCTGCGAGGAGGATGACGGTGGGGGGCGTCTTGGCGAACCGCAGGGTAGCCGCGGCACCACCCAGAATAGCGATCAGTTCTTCATTTACGATCTTGACTACCTGCTGGGCCGGGTTCAGCGAAGCCGAGACCTCCGCTCCCATTGCCCGTTCGCGCACGGCCGCGATGAAGGCACGGACCGCCGGCAACGCGACGTCGGCCTCCAGCAACGCCACCCGGATCTCCCGGGCGGTGGCATTGATGTCAGCCTCGGACAACCGCCCCTTGCCGCGAAGCGACGAGAAAGCCTTGTCGAGACGGCTGGACAGGGTGTCGAACACGCGCACACTCCGAGATCGCTGGCGAACCGCAGCTCTCAGGGTACGCACCAGGACGGGGCGAAGGCCGGCGAGTCCGCGGCTTGCGGCCCTTCACCTCTGCGACAGGCAGCCCGGCGAGGTACACCCACACGGTGATCATGGCACAGATCCGCCGCTGTCACCGCCCTCCACAGCGAGGATGGCGGGAACACCTCGCCGGGCATAACATCCCGGCCATCGGGTCCGGCCGGGCCATGAACCTCACCTCGGCACTGTAGGTCGCCCGCACGCCGGGTGAAAGAGCCTTCCCGTGGCCACGGTGTAGGCCTGGGCAGGGAGCCGAGCGGGAGAAGCCGAGCAGCGAATCCGGCTGGCTCTTCCGGTCAGCTCGCGGCCTCTCCCAGCAACGCGTCGACGAACGCCTCCGGATCGAACGGCGCGAGGTCGTCAGGCCCCTCCCCCAGACCGACGAGTTTCACCGGTACCCCGAGCTCCCGCTGGACCGCGATCACGATGCCGCCCTTGGCAGTCCCGTCGAGCTTGGTGAGCACAACGCCTGTGATGTCCACCGCACGGGTGAACACCCGGGCCTGTTCCACGGCGTTCTGGCCGGTCGTCGCGTCCAGCACGAGCAGAACCTCGTCAACGGGACCGATCTTGGTTACCACGCGTTTGATCTTGGCAAGCTCGTCCATGAGACCGGTCTTGGTGTGCAGACGCCCAGCGGTGTCCACCACCACGGTGTCCGCTCCGACAGCGATGCCTCGTTTGGCGGCTTCAAAGGCGACCGATGCCGGGTCCCCGCCCTCGCCGCCGCGTACCGTCTGCGCCCCGACCCTGCTCCCCCACGTTTCCAGCTGGTCGGCGGCGGCGGCCCGGAAGGTGTCGGCCGCGCCCAGCACCACCGTACGGTTGTCCGCCACCAGCAGACGGGCGATCTTTCCACAGGTCGTGGTCTTGCCGGTACCGTTCACCCCGACCACGAGGATGTTCGCGGGCCGGCCGTCCACGGCCGAGTGCAGCGTACGGTCGGTGCTGGTACCAATCTGGGCAAGTAGCTCGTCGCGCAGCAGCACACGCACATCCGCGGGCTGGCGGGCACCGAGAACCTTGACCCTTGTGCGCAACGACTGGACCAGTTCCTGGGTAGGCGCCACCCCGACATCGGCGACCAGCAAGGTCGTCTCGACGTCCTCCCAGGCCTCCTCGTCGAGGTTGTCCCGGGACAACAACAGCAGCAGCGTGCGGCCCAGGCTGTTCTGGGACCGCGCGAGCCGCTCGCGCAGACGGATCAACCGGCCGGCGGCTGGGGCCGGCACCTCCCGTTGAGCTTCCCGCTCAAGTTCCAGTTCGTACGGTTCAGCTTCACCCGCGGCCTCGGCCTCGGGTGCGGGTGCGGGGATGTCAACGGTCTCGACCGTCCGCCTCGGGGTGTCTCGGGGGATCTCGGCGTCGTCACCCACCCCGGGCTGGTAGTCCGTACCCGGGTGCGGCCGGCCCCGGGTGGGGGTGCTTCGACTTCGGCGGCGGGTGCCCACCAGCAGGCCGGCGGACGCGACAAGACCGAACACGACGATCGCGATGATGATGAGGACGTACTCCACGCATCCGATCCTGACAGACCAGGCAGCCCGTTTCTCAGGCCGAAGCGCGTTCCCGGAGCCGTTGACTGATCACCGTGGTGACTCCGTCCCCACGCATCGACACACCGTAGAGCGCGTCCGCAATCTCCATCGTACGTTTCTGATGGGTAATAATGATCAACTGAGATTTCTCCCGCAGGCCTTCCAGCGCCGTCAGCAGGCGGCCGAGGTTACGGTCGTCAAGGGCGGCCTCGACCTCGTCCAGCACGTAGAAGGGCGACGGCCGGGCACGAAAGATCGCGAGCAGCAGGGCAATCGCCGTCAACGATCGTTCACCGCCCGACAGCAACGACAGACGCTTGACCTTCTTGCCCGGTGGCCGTGCCTCCACCTCGATGCCAGTGGTGAGCATGTCATCGGGATCGGTGAGCACGAGTCTGCCGTCACCGCCGGGGAACAGGGTCGCGAAGACCGTCTCGAACTCGCGCGCGGTGTCCTCGAAGGCCGCGCGGAAGACCTCTCGGACCCGTTCGTCGACCTCGGCGACGACCAGCAGGAGGTCGCGGCGGGTGTTCTTGATGTCGTCGAGCTGTGTCGAGAGGAACGCCGCGCGCTCCTGCAGGGCTTCGAACTCCTCGAGCGCGAGCGGGTTGACCTTACCCAGCCGGGCGAGCTGTCTCTCGGCCGCGGCCGCCCGCGCCGCCTGGTCAGCGCGGTCGAACGCGACGGCCTCGCCGTCCGGGGTGTCCGGCGGTACGGGCACGTGCGGTCCGTACTCGCCAACAAGATCGTCAACGGCTATCCCGTGCTCGTCGAACGCCTTGGCCTCCAGTGTCTCCACCCGCAGGCGCTTTTCGGCACGGGCGAGCTCGTCGCGGTGGGCATCATCACGCAACGCGGCGAGCTCGCCGGCACGTGTCCGTACCTGCTCGCGGACGGCGGCCAGATCGGCCTCGGTCCGCAGCCGCCGCGCCTCGGCCTGGCCACGTTCGGTGTCAGCGGCGGCCAGCGAGTTCTCCAGCGCCGCGAGAACATGACCGGCAGCGTCGGCCACAGCCGCGGCAACGGTCGCCTGGCGCTCCCGCACCTCCCGTCGCCGGGCCGCCGCCAGCCGCGCGGCCCGTTCGTTCGCGGCGGACCGGACCAACGCGGCCGCGCGGCCGGCCAGCGCCCGAGCCCGTTCCTCACTGGTACGCACCGCAAGCCGGGCCTCGACCTCCTCGCCGCGCACGGCTGAGGTCGCGGCCGCAAGCCGGTCGCGCTCAGCTGGCGACCGGTCACCGACGTCAGGTTCCGAGGAGGTCGCGGCCAGCATCGCCTCCAGCTCCGCCAAGGCACCGTATGCCTGGTCGCGAGCGGTTTCGGCCTGCATCCGGACCCGTTCGAGACGTTCGATCTCAGCGGCTCCCGACCGGTTCGCCCGCTCCAGCTGGGACAGTTGTTCGGACAACGCCCGGTGACGGGCGTCCGCTCCATGCAGCGCCGCTGACGCGTCGTCGATCCCACTTCTGGCCCGCTTCACCTCCTCGGCGGCGGCGGCGACGGCCCCGCGGGCACGCTCACCGCTGCTGGCCGCCGCAAGCATCCGGGACTCCGCCTCGTCCGCCGCGGCCTGAAGCTCGAGCAGGGACGGCGCTCGGGCACTGCCGCCGGTGGCGAGTTCAGGCCCGATCACGTCACCAGCCCGGGTGACCGCTCGGATGCCAGGATGTTCACGGACAAGCTCAACGGCGGCTGTGAGGTCGGCAACCACGATAGTGGCGGCCAGCAACCGGGCCACTCCCGCGGCGTAGCGCGGGTCGCTGACCCGCACGAGGTCCACGGCGGGAACCCCACCGCGACGGGCGTCCGCCGACAGGGCCATGACCGGGTCGGTCCCGCACCCGTCGGCGACCGGGCCGTCGCCGCTCGGCCGGCCGGCGACCAGCAGTGACGCGCGCCCCGCGTCGGCCGCGCGAAGCCACTCGAACGCGGCAGCGGCATCCTCGACAGCACCGACCGCGACGGCGTCGGCAGCCGGACCCAGGACGGCTGCCATCGCGGTCTCGGCCCCTGGCTCGACCGCCAGCAAGGCGGCGAGGCGGCCCAGGACGCCGGTGGGCCTGGCGGGAGCGCCGTCCGACCGGGCAGCGCCGTTGTCCCACTCGCCGCCGGCGGCGGCCAGCAGCGCGGCGGCGCCGTCCTTCGGCGTCAGCGACAGGATGAGCGCCTCCCCGCGGGCCTGCCAGGAAGCCCGGTCGCGTTCGGCGGAACGCTCCTGCGCACGCACATTCTCCAGCCTCGCCGTCGCGTCCGCATGGACCGCCACGGCCTCGGCATGTCTCGCGGTGAGCTCGGAACGGGTCGTCCGCATCCGGGCGAGTTCTGACTCCAGCGCGACACGCTGGTCACTTGTTTCGCCACCGCGCTGCCGGGCGGCGTCCACGGCCTCGGATATCCGGACGATCTCAGTCTCAGCACTGGCGGCGCGGGAGCGAGCCGCCTCCACCCGCCCGGCCAGCCGAGCCAGGCTCTCCCGTCGGCTTGAGGCCTCCCGCGCGGCAGCCACAAGCGCCTTTTCCTCACCGGCCAGTGCTGTCTCCAGCGCGGCCCGGCGGGCGACGACCTCGGCGAGGTTGTCACGATCGGCATCCAGCCGCACGCCGAGAGCGTTCTCCTGTTCCCGGACTGCCGCCGCCTCCTGCTCCAGCTGCTCGGGATCCCGCCCACCGCGTTCTTCCTCGGACCCGGAGCGCAGCAGCCGGACCCGCTCGGCCGCGAGTGACCGGGTACCTCGGACGCGCTCCCGAAGGGATGCCAGCGCGTGCCAGACCTCACCTGCGGCAGCGGCCTGGGGGGTCACCGCCGCCAGCTCCGCCGCCAGGATCTGCTCCCGCCGCTGGCCGTCGGTATATGCCTGCCCGGCCGCCGCGAGGCGGACTCGCAGCGCTTCTTCATCCCTGGTGTCAGCCGCGATGTCACCGCGGGCGGTGACGATGTCGTCGGCCAGCAGGCGCAGCCGTGAGTCACGCACCGCGGCCTGGATGACACCGGCCTTACGGGCGATTTCCGCCTGCCGGCCCAGCGGGCCCAGCTGGCGCCGCAGCTCGGCGGACAGATCCGTCAGGCGGGTGAGATTGGCCGCCATCGCCTCCAGCTTGCGCAGGGCCTTTTCCTTGCGCTTGCGGTGCTTGAGGACGCCAGCCGCCTCCTCGATAAAGGCGCGCCGGTCCTCCGGGCGGGCGTGCAGAACCGCGTCAAGCTGGCCCTGGCCAACGATCACATGCAGCTCGCGGCCGATCCCAGAGTCGCTCATGAGTTCCTGGATGTCCAGCAGCCGACACGAACTACCGTTGATCGTGTATTCGCTCTCGCCGCTACGGAACATCAGACGACCGACCGTCACCTCGCTGTAGTCGATAGGCAGCGCGCCGTCGGTGTTGTCAATGGTGAGCAGGACCTCGGCGCGGCCCAGCGGCGGGCGCGACGGTGTGCCGGCGAAGATGACGTCCGACATCGTCCCGCCGCGCAGCGCTTTGGCGCCCTGCTCGCCAAGGACCCAGGCCATCGCGTCGACGACGTTGCTCTTGCCCGAGCCGTTCGGCCCCACAACACAGGTGATGCCGGGCTCGAGGTGCAGGGTCGTCGAACTCGCGAACGACTTGAAGCCCCGCAGGGTAAGGCTCTTGAGATGCACCTGTCTCCGGAGCTGTCGGAGGGGACGGAACACCAACGATACTGCCAGCTTCACTACCAGCAGGATCCGGCAAATGAGCCCCGGCAGCACGAAGGGACGTTCCCCACGAGGAGAAACGTCCCTTAACTCCCGCTACGGATTCGGGAGGATCAGGTCAGCGCGGGCTCTGCTTCAAGCGCGCGAAGCTCGTCAGAGACATCAACGCCTTCAAGCGCATCCGTAAGAGCACGAGAACGCGCAAGCTCGTCTTCCAGTTCTGCTACACGTGCACGAAGTCGGCGTACCTCATACGACAAACGAACATCGTTGCCAGAGCCGACGTGGCCGAAAAGGGCCTTCGCCATGATGATGGTCCTCCACGATGAGTGACCGAGCGGGTGCGGGACGCGCTGCAACCCACCGATGAAGAACCGGGATAGATCACACGACGCGCCAGACAATGAACTCAGGATCGCACGCGAAGTAGCCGAATGTCAAGACGATGCCATACCCGGACGGCTCCCGATGGCATTTTGTCGAGATGAGGACACCTCGTCATCGCCCAACCGTCGACACAGATCATTTCCGGGTAAAATTTGACAGATCACCCTTCGCCTGCGACCAGGAGAACGTGACCTGAGTCGTCAGACCTGGTGTGTGCCCGGCCCGCAACATCTCCAGGAGAGCCTCGCAAGCGGCTCGCGAACCTTCCGCAACGATCTCGACCCGGCCATCTGTGAGATTCGTCGCCGAACCCACCAGGCCGAGCCGGCGCCCACGGGAACGGACATAAGCCCGAAAACCAACGCCCTGAACCCTCCCTGACACCCACGCTGTCAACCGGGCCGGCGGTTCAGACCCGGCGGACGTATTGTGATCATTTCGATCCGGCGGCTCCGCGGGAACATCACACATGGGCACGATAGGCTACCGGCCCATTGTGAATACCATGCGTTCGCCCCGATCCCGTCAGCTCCGGGTGCCCCTGCCCGGCGGCCGACGAGCCGTCATGACGATGGTCAGCGCCATCATCATCCCCGCGGCGCTGTCACTCAGCGGTTGCGGCCAGAGTTTCAGCCAGGATGGCGGCATCCTGCCGGTGCCCCAGGCCAGCACGGAGGGCCTACGCAGTGCCACACCGGCACCGGCACCAGCCGCGCCCAACGAGATCATTGGTCCGGGCTACGCCCCGCCCCGCACCTCAGGTCCCACCCAGACCGCGGTACCCAACCTCCCCGGCGGCAAGCTGTAAAACGGCCTTCCTCTGGGTCCACGGCACTGCCGCGGACCCAGAGGAAACTACCAACGTCCCCTTCTCGGCCGTGGTTGACAGCCTGGACAGCTGAAACTGGACCGGTTCATGAAGGCATCCCGACGGACGGGCGTCCGGCATCGTGAACATGGCTGACCGGTCCGCCCATAGACCTCCAGCGAACGGTCGAACCGGCCGCTCACACCATTGACTGATACATAGAGCGAGTCGAAGGAGGTCCCGCCCGCGCACAACGCGGCGGTGAGAACCTCACGTGCCGCATCCAACAAGCGGCAGAGCTCACCGCGGGTAAGCGTCTCAGTCGGACGCGCATAATGCAGCCTCGCCCGCCACAGGGATTCATCGGCGTAGATGTTACCGATACCGCCGACAAGGGTCTGATCGAGTAACGCGCGTTTGATTCCGGTCCGGCGGCGGCGAACGGCCGCGACGAACTCCGTGTCAGAAAAACCCGGGTCCAGGACATCCAGCGCGATATGCGCAATCGGTTCCGGCACACCCGCACCGGCGGGGACAACCGCAAGACCGCCGAAGGTGCGCTGATCGACAAATCGCAGTTCCCGACCAGCGTCGGAGAACGTGAAACGAATTCGGAGGTGGGTCTCGGCGGGTTTGGTCGCGGGCACCGCGAGAAGCTGGCCGCTCATGCCGAGATGAGCGAGCAGCGCCATTCCATGACCGAGATCCAACCACAGATACTTCCCCCGCCGGTGTACGGCAAAGATCGTACGGCCCGCAAGCACCGCCACGAAGTCAGCGGTCCCAGCGGCGTGCCGCCGGACAGCCCGGGGGTGCGCAACCACGACCTCCGCGATCGTCCGGCCGACCAGCGCCTGTTGCAGGCCGAGCCGAACGACCTCGACCTCCGGAAGCTCAGGCATGGCGGAAAGGGCAGCGGCGGATCAGCGGTTACCCGTGCGCACAGCCGTCTCAGCGCGGCTGTCCGCCGGATCGCCGTCATCCCGCTCTGCGCCGGCCAGCCCGTCGGGATGACAAGGATCGGCCGAACGCGCCTCCAACGCCTCGAAGGCGGCGGCGGCGGCGCGCTGCTCAGCCTCCTTCTTGCTCCCACCGTCACCATGGCCGAGGATTTCACCGGCCACGACGGCGCGGGCGGTGAACCGCTTGGCATGGTCCGGCCCGAACTCATCCACCTCGTACTCGGGCGGACCCAGCAACAGCACGGCGGTCCGTTCCTGCAACGAGGTTTTCCAGTCCAGCCCGGCACCCCGGCCGGCGGCCACGTCCAGCAGCGGGTCGAACAACCGGTGGACGAACTGGGACGCGACCTGCAGGCCGTCCAACCCGCCAGCCGACAGGTAGACCGCGCCAATCAGCGCCTCAAGGGTGTCCGCGAGGATGCTGGCCTTGTCCCGGCCTCCGGTGGTCTCCTCACCACGGCCCAACAGCAGGTACGGACCGATGCCGTTCTCCCCCAGCGTGCGGGCGACACCAGCGAGCGCACGCATGTTGACTACGGACGCGCGCTGCTTGGCGAGCTGTCCTTCCGGCAGGTCCGGATGACGGTGGAACAGGGCGTCGGTGACGACAAGGCTGAGCACGGAGTCCCCAAGGAACTCCAGCCGTTCGTTGGTCGGCAGGCCGCCCTGCTCGTAGGCGTATGAGCGGTGCGTAAGAGCCCGTTCGAGCAGGCCGACGTCGACCGGCACACCGAGCGCGGCCATCAGGCCGTCTCTGGGCGCGGGCGGTGGCAGGCCGCGGGTCATGCCGGCAGCCCGGCACGGATCCGGCGGTGGGTGACGAGCTCGGCGAGAGCCGCCCGCTGGCGCGGCACCCAACCTGCCTGATGTGCGGCAACCGCCTCGGCAATCGCGTGCGTGACTCCGGCCGCGGCCCCCTCGGGCCTGCCATCCACGACGACCACAATCCCGTCAACACCGACCACGAATGCTCCCTCCCACGGCTGCCACCCCGACGACGTCCGCGGTAGCTGACCGACAACCTGCGCAACCGCTCGCAGAACCGACACCAGGACCGCCCCGGTGAAACCATCACTGAGCACGACGTCAACGCTCCCGCCGGCCACCACCGTGGCCGCCTCGACAGCGCCCACGAAGTCAAACCCCAGCTCGGCGATAAGATCGCCGACGCTCCCAGCAGCCGGTCGGCCCGGATCAGCCGGCCCCGCGGACAGCAGGCCGACCCTGGGCCGCGCCACACGCAGGCGGATTGTGGCGTAGGCCGCTCCGAGGACCGCGCACTGGGTGAGCTGGTCGGCGCTGATGTTCACGCCGGAGGCCGCGCCAGCATCCAGCAGGACCCTCGGCTCGGACGGCGAGCCGACGACCACGGCAAGTGCCGGCCTCGTCGCCCCCGCGAGCGGGCCGAGGGTGAACGTCGCCGCGGCTGTGGCCGCGGCGACCGGGCCGGCCGACACCATGGCGTCGGCCACGCCGTCCCGCAATAGACGGGCCGCGACCCGCACCGTGGCGTCCCGCCTCGATCGCACCGCACGGGTCGCGTCCACGCCGGCACCTACCGTATAAGAAGCATCAACGATCCGTAGCCGGCTCTCGGCGTGCAGGCCGCGCTCGCGCAGCAGCGGCCCAGCGACCCGGGACGGGCCGACCAGGCTGACATTCAGGGTCGCGTCAGCGGCAAGCGCATGACCGACACCGTCAACGACCAGCTCCGGCGCGCCGTCTTCACCGGGCAGATCAACCGCCACATGTGTCACACCACTAAGAGCGCTTGGCAATAGGGGACGCGGTGTCGCGGGGCTGGGGCACGCACCTCGCCGCATCGCTCCCCGTCCATCGCTGCGCGATGGACGGGTACCCCGGCTCGTCGGTCGCCACCCAGCACCAGGGTGGCTCCCTTCTCCGCCTTGCGCCGCACACACCCCAGCCCCGCTCCTTGATCCACACCCCTATTACCGGGCGCTCTTAGACGTCGATGACCTGTCGATCGTTGTAACGACCGCAGGTCGGGCAGACCGTGTGCGGCCGGACCACGTGGCCGCGTGGGCACTTGGCCAGAGCGGGGGTCGTTGCCTTCCACTGAGCCCGCCGAGAGCGGGTGTTACTACGCGAGGTCCGGCGCTTCGGGACGGCCACTAGTCCTTCTCCTTGTTATCGATCAATGCTGAATTCTCGACCAGCGATGGAAGTGCCGCCCACCTGGGGTCGACCTGTTCATGGGTATGGCCAGGCTCAAGGTCGTCCAGTCGCGCGCCGCAGTCGACGCACAGACCCGCACAGTCCGGCCGGCAGCAGGGTGACAGCGGCAGGTTGAGCACCAACGCGTCACGCAGCGCCGGAAGCAGATCAATATGGTCGTTCACGATCTGCGGACAGTCGTCGTCATCGACGTCGCCCACGACCCGGTCGGGATAGTAGAACAGCTCCCGGATGTCAACCGCCGCCTCGTCCTCGAAGGGGTCGAGACAACGCGAGCACTCGCCCGCCAACGGCGTGGACGCCGTGCCGCTGACCAGCACGCCTTCCATCACGGATTCCAGCCGCACAGCCAGCTCAATAAGCGCGCCCGGCGAAACCTTGATCATTTCGTTTCCCAGCTCCGCCGGCGCGGGAACCTGTGTCACGACATGCTTCATGGAACCCGCGCGACGGCCCAGCTCGCGAATGTCAAGTACGAGCGGGCCACGAGGGCTCCGGCGATGGGATGACGGCCCGGTCATGGGTGGAGTGCCTGTCCTTGCCACGAAAATACTGGATTCACAACTCTCGAACATCACAAAACGACAGACTCGGCCCGGACTCAGCTCAGGTTCGGATGGCTGCCCCACCCGCCGCTCCGGACGCAGACCGCAAGCTTATCCGATCGTCCAGGCTGGCGGCGGTGCGGCCGTCGTGACTCCTCGCCAACCGGCGGGACCGACCACGCTCGGCTACAGGGAGCGAGGTGAGACCTCTGGGCGGCGCCCCTCGAAGGCCGCGAGCTTCCCGGCGACGCGGGCGCCGGGCTCCGGCCGGGCGGCCTTGGCCGCGTCCCGCGAACGCGGCCAGTGGTTCAGTGGTTCAGTGGTTCAGCTATCGCGCCACCGTTCGCCCACTACCGTTATCGCGCTACTGGGCGAGACGCTCCCGCAACTGCTTGAGTACAAGATCCGGCACCAGCCCGGAGACGTCCCCGCCGTAGGTGGCGACCTCCTTGACCAGGCTTGACGACAGAAAGGCGTACTGCGGGTTCGTGCTCATGAACAGGGTTTCGACGCCCGCGAGCGAATGGTTCATCTGGGCCATCTGCAGTTCGTAGTCGAAGTCACTGACCGCGCGCAGGCCCTTGACGATGGCCTGGATGCCACGGGCCCGGCAAAAGTCGACAAGCAGGCCATGAGAGGACTCGACCAGCACGTTGGAATGCTCGCGCGCCGCCTCACGGATCAGTTCGATCCGCTCGTCCACGGTGAAGAGGTTGGCCTTGCTCTTGTTGATGAGCACAGCCACGACAACCTCGTCGAAGAGCCGGCTGGCACGGCCGATGATATCAAGGTGACCGTTGGTGACCGGGTCGAAGGAACCAGGACAGACAGCCTTTCTCATGATCCGAAACCGTACCAGAGCGTCGCCTCGCCATACGTCCGATTACGTATCGCAACAAGACCATCTGGCCAGTCGAACTGCCCACCGCGCCGCGATCGCTCCACAACACATATACCATCTGGACACAGCCAGGAATGGGCAAGCAGGCGAGTGAGCACGGCTGTCAACTCTACGTTAGACACATTATACGGAGGGTCCAGAAACACCACGTCAAAAGCATGCCCAGGTATGGTCTCCACCACACGCTGAACAGGCTGGCAGATGATCTCCGCGCCGGTGAGCCCAAGGGTCGCGGCGTTCGCACGCAGCGTGTGGGTAACAGCGGGCTCCTGATCAACGAGCAGGGCGTGCGACGCCCCCCTCGACAACGCTTCGAAGCCGACCGCGCCGCTGCCAGCATAGAGATCGGCGAACCGCGCGCCGCGCAGCTCCACAATCGATGTGAGCGTGTTGAACAGCCCCTCCCGCGCCCGGTCCGATGTCGGGCGGGTCCGCTCGCCCGGCGGTACCCGGATGGGTCGCCCGCGCGCGGTACCACCGATGATCCGCGTCATCCCTTCTCCAGATAGGCGGCCGTACTCTCATCGAGCGTCGCCGCGAGTGCGGCGGCCAGGGCCGGCTGCGCCGACAGCTGCGGATCAACGCACATCAGGGCCGTCGCCTCGTCCCGCGCGGACCGGATCAGTTCCTCATCCTTGAGCAGCTCCAGCAGGCGCAGCGATCGGCGACCACCGGACTGGGCCGCGCCCAGCACGTCGCCCTCGCGCCGCTGCGCGAGGTCGAGGCGGGCGAGCTGCGCACCGTCGGCGGTGGCGGCCACCGCGGCCAGCCGCTCCCAGGCGGGCGATCCGTGTTCGGCCTCGGTGTACAGCAGGCACCACCCAGGCGCGCTGCCACGCCCAACCCGGCCCCGCAGCTGATGCAGCTGGGAAATGCCGAAACGGTCGGCATCCGCGATGACCATCACGGTCGCGTTGGGCACATCGACCCCGACCTCGATCACCGTGGTGGCCACGAGAACATCGATGTCACCCGCCGCGAACTTCGTCATGACCTCGTCCTTGTCATCCGGGCGCAGGCGGCCGTGCAACGCCGCGGCCCGGAGCCCGACGAGCTCGGTGTCACGCAACGCCGGGAGCAGGTCGAGCACGGCTGCGCTCGGCCTACGCCCGTCCTCGGACCCGGCCGTGGCGTCCCACGTGTCCCCGTCGATCATGCCTGGCGGCGCACCGCCGGAGAAAGCGGCCAAGGAGCCAGGCAGGACGCCATCGGCGGCATCGGGCGGAGCGTCGGCGGCGGCATCATCCTCGCCGATCCGCGGGCAGACGACATACGCCTGATGGCCCTTGGCAACCTCGTCCCGGACACGGCCCCACATCCGGTCCGTCCAGACCTTGTTGGTCGCGGGCACGACGAACGAGGCGATCGGCGACCGGCCGGCGGGCAGCTCGGTCAGAGTGGAAACCTCCAGATCACCGAAAACGGTCATCGCGACCGTGCGCGGGATCGGCGTGGCCGTCATCACCAGCACATGCGGCGGACGGGCGGACCGGGAGCGCAGCGCGTCCCGCTGCTCGACCCCGAAACGGTGCTGTTCGTCCACGACGACCAAGGCGAGGTCGCGGAAGGTCACCGACTCCTCCAGGAGCGCATGCGTCCCCACCACCAGGCCGGCGCTGCCATCCGCCACCGCCCCGAGCGCCTCGCGCCGCGACCTCACCCCGAGAGAACCCGTCACCAGCACAATCCTCGTCGCCAGTGGCGCGGCGTCCAGCTCACCTGCCCGTCCCAACGGACCGAGCAGGTTACGCAGACTGCGTAGATGCTGGCTGGCAAGTGTCTCGGTGGGCGCGAGCAGCACCGCCTGACCGCCCGCGTCCACCGCGGCGAGCATGGCCCGCAACGCCACCACGGTCTTGCCGGAACCAACCTCGCCCTGCAACAGCCGGTGCATCGGGAACGGCCGGGCAATCTCGGCCTTGATGGTCTCGCCGACCGCGCGCTGGCCGACGGTCAGCGGGAACGGCAATGCCGCGTCGAACGCCGCCAGCAGACCGTCCGCCCGAGGAACCCGCGCTGTCGCCGCTGTCTGCTCGTTGTCGAGTCGACGCCGCGCGAGCGCGACCTGCAGGATAAGCGCCTCGTCCCATTTCAGGCGAAGCCGGCCACGGGCAACCTCCGCCCACGACGACGGTTGGTGGACGAGGCGGTAGGCATCGAGCAGGCCTACCAACCGGTACTTGTCCCGAATGGCCGCGGGCAGCGGATCGTCGAGCTCGGTGAGCCCGGCGAGCAGGATTCGCACGCAGCTGCCAATCTTCCAGCTGGGCAGTTTCACCGCCGACGGGTAGATCGGGACGAGACCGCTCGCAAAGCTCTCAGCGCCGCCGTGCGTCCCCGGATCAGCGCTCTCAGCGTCCAGCAGGTGCACCTCGGGATTGGTCAGCTGCCGCCGGCCGCGGTACTCCTCCACCTTGCCCGCGAACAGCGCGGTGACGCCCTGCCGTAGGTTTCGCTCCTGCCAGACCTGATTGAAGAACGTCAGCAGGAGGTTGTGGCTGCCGTCGGTGACGGTGACGGTGAGCATGGAGCGTCTGCGCTCCCGCATCGGACGCCGCTTCACGCTGACGACCTGTGCCTGCACCGTGACCACCTCCCCGACAGCCAGGTTCGCGAGGTCGGTCAGTTCACCGCGTTCGTGATAACGCCGGGGCAGATGCGCAAGCAGGTCACCGCTTGTCTCCAGGCTCAGAGCATCGGCGAGCGCGGTGGCCGTTGCCGCACCCACCACGTCCCGCAGCCGCGTCGTCTGGTCGATCACACACCCGATCCTGCCTGACGGCGCCGACAACTTTCAGGTCCCACAGCATCCGATGCCAGACCCCGCCATCCGGACCCAGTCCGGAAGAAGGCTGACGAACAACGAAGAACAGGTCAGCGGCAGCATCTGAAGTGGTCCGGCTCTGGTAGCCAGCGGCACCCGGCTGGTAGCGCGGACATAGCGGTTCGTACGCGGTCGCCGGGCACAAGCCGGTCCGCAGAGCGACGGTGATCGAGCTGTGCCCGTAACCATAGTGGCTGGTGGTTCAACACTTGCTGGGAGGCAAGCCTCAACGCTGTATCCGCACCGCTCTGTGGCCGGGCGGGCCGGATCCCGATATATGACACTGTTCGCACCACCCACACCCACCTGTACGGTGCGGCCATGCCGAATCCGTCCACACCCCACGACGCGGTGTTCCGCCGGATCCTCAGCACACCCTCAAACGCCGCATCACACCTACGAGCAACGCTACCAACAGCCCTCACCACCCGACTCAACCTCGATCAGCTAGTCCTCGTCCCCGGCAGCCTGATCGACGCCACCCTCCGATGGCGACACACCGACCTGCTGTTCACCGTCCCACTCGACGGCCGCACAGCCTTCGTCTACATACTCATCGAGCACCAAAGCAGCAACGACCCCCTGATGGCATTCCGCATGCTGCGCTACGTCATACGTATCTGGGACCGCCACCTCGGCGATCACCCCACAACAACCCGGCTACCAGCCGTACTCCCCCTCGTCGTACACCACAACGAACAAGCATGGACCGCACCACTCGAAGTAGCCGACCTGATCGACCTGGACGACCACGACCGTGCCGCCGGCTGGAAGGACCACCTACCCCGGTTCCGGTTCCTCCTCGACGACCTGGTCCGCATCGACGAACGACAACTACGGCAACGCCCCCTGACACACGCGACACGACTCACCCTGCTCCTCCTCAAAATCGCCCCCGGAAATCCCCAGCTGGCCTCAGATCTACAGCCATGGGTAGACGAGCTACGCGCAGTGCTGGCCGGCCCCGACGGTAAGGAGGAGTTCACAGCGCTCCTGCGTTACATTGATCTGGTCGGGGACGCAGACACCCATGACCAGCTACATGATCTGATGGCCGCTGTCGGTCCTGACGCGGAGGAGGCCTACATGACCATCGCGGAGACCCTCAAAGCCGAAGGCCGCGCCGAGGGCCGCGCCGAGGGCCGCGCCGAGACGCTGCTCCAGCTGCTGGCCCTCAAGTTCGGTCCACTTCCCGAACCGGTACTTACCACTGTCCGCAACGCCTCCACCGACAAGCTCCAGGCCTGGACCGCCCGCGTCCTGACCACCGACAGCCTCAACAAGCTCCTCGACTGACCAACAGGCACACCACAAAGCCTGTTCCTTGATCTGCCGTACGTCACGAGTCGGCCATCAAGGCCACTCACGCGCCCATGAGAGTCACCGCGAAATGGTGGCGCCACGTGGTGTGACCACGCGACGGTGAGCGGACCTCGCTCGCCGGTCCGGCCCCGTGCCTGGACATCGACCTCGACGAGGAGTGCGGTGGAACGCGCGATCACCGAGGCCGGTGCAGTCTCGTCTTCAGCCGGCCCAAGCGGCTTGGGCCACAAGCGCACACGGTTTGCTGAAGGAGTCACCCCGCGGCAGACGGTCCCACCGCGTTAGCCGGACATCGGTGGGGTACCCTCGGTTGACTACCGCGCACGCGGTATGATCATTACTATCTTCCGGCGGAGTGTTCTCGTGTCTTCGGTGTGTGACGTCTGCGGCAAGGGGCCGGGCTTCGGCATGTCGGTCTCCCACTCCCACCGGCGCACGCGGCGGCGCTGGAACCCCAACATCCAGACCGTGCATGCGCTCATCGGCAAAACGCCCAAGCGTCTCAACGTGTGCACTTCCTGCATTAAGGCTGGCAAGGTCACCCGCGCGTAGCGTCGGGCGCGGGT
>NZ_CAKJTO010000099.1:15523-17118 GCF_917627405.1 Protofrankia sp. Cj5 | reverse complement strand
CTGTCGACGGCGGGTAGCCGTCGCGCCGCCTGGCCGGGCGAGAGCGGGGACCGGACCGCGGTGGATCCTGGTAAGACGTTCAACCGCGGCCCGCCGGCGCCGGCTCAGGTGTTGGGGCGCTTGCCGTGGTTGGCCTTGTGCTTGGCGCGGGCGCGTCGCTTGCGCTTCTTCTTCGCCACGTCGGGTACCTCCTTTCTCCTTCCGTTTCGATCAACTCGGCTCCGGTCATCCTGTCACGGGCCGTCGGTTGACAGTGCCGCCGCGGTCGAGGCCAGGGGATCTGGAGCCGCGGGACCGGCCGCGCCGGGGTGTCCGGGCCGTGCGGTATGGATGCGGCGGGCTGCCAGCGTGCGGCGCGCCCGCACTGGCGCGACCGCCGCGAACAGCCCTGCCCCGGCGGCGACCAGGACGTCGCCGATGCTGACCACCGCTGGCGCGGGTGGGAACGCCAGCGGTATTGCGTCCGTTGCCGGGCGCAGGACCGTGGCGGTGTCCCCGGGGGTGTACTGGGATGACCCCCGCACGTCGCTGAACGCGACGCCAGCGCGGTCGGCTCCCCAGCGCGACACCGGCATCTGACCGCTGTTGGCGAGGACCACCACTGTGTTCAGCGTGATGCCTGCCAGCAGCAGGCCGAGGCCTGGCAGCCGGGGGTTCGCCGCCGCGAAGAATGCCACCGCGACCGTTGCCACCACCCAGCCGGCCGCGTAGGTGCCGGGGACGACCTGCCCGAGGAGCAGCGCCGCGAACGCGGCCGCGAGCGCCCGTGGGCGCGCCACATAGATCCGCACCAGGGCAGCTGGCGTCCCACCGCGAATCAGCCCGACCGTGGCACCACCGACCAGGACGAGCACAAGGAGAACGAACACCCTCGTAGTGTGCTTCGTCCGCGCCGTGCCGCGGCGCAGGGGCGACATTCCGGCATGTCTGATTTGCCCGCGCCGCCTCCCTGGCCGAGCGTCGGAAGATCACAATCAGCTGCCGGCCAGTACTGGATTTGGGTGAATCAGTGCTCTAACCGGGATTTTCTTTGTCGCCGTGGCGCGCAGCGGTCAGGTCCACGTGCGCACTACGCTCACGGTGCGCGTTTGTCCGGTCGGGACTACGGCGTGTTTCGGAAGTCGTGGTTCGATCAGGGAGCCGCGTCCAGGTGGTTCCTGGCAAGGCCGCAGGCCACACCGATACCGGATGAGTTGTATCGGTGTGGCCGAGAACGCAGCCAGAGGCCGCCTGGACGTGGCGAGCCGGACAGATGGCTTTCGAAACACGCCCTAGGAAGGGGAGCCGTGGCCGAGGAAGTTCGAGCCGAGATGGTCGCCAACGTGTGGAAGGTCGTGGTCGGTGTCGGTGACACGGTGTCGGCCGGGGACACACTGGTGATTCTCGACTCCATGAAGATGGAGATCCCGGTACTCAGCGAGGACGGCGGCCGGGTCGCCCAGATCGCGGTGCGGGAGGGCGACGTCGTTCAGGAAGGAGACCTGATTGCCCTTCTTGACGGCCTGCCAGCGGCCTGACCGCGACCGCGCCGTGACGATCCCGGCGGCGGCCGCTCAAGAGGGGACGCGACGTCGCGGGGCCAGGGGGCGCCTGGA
>NZ_CAKJTO010000099.1:0-15224 GCF_917627405.1 Protofrankia sp. Cj5 | reverse complement strand
ACTCCTTGATCCACACCCCTATTGCCGGGCGCTCTTAGCTGGTAGTTACGCCGTGCTCGCTGCAGCGCGCCGTCCACTCGGTGGGTGTTACCTGCACGATCAGCCGTCGGCGGCAGGTCGTGCAGAAGCGCGGCGGTTCCAGCAGCCGGGCCCGCCCACAGGTGTCGTGCGCGCCATCGGTGCGCGGGCGTCCGCACCGGTCACAGAAGGTCGTCTCGGTCCCGCTGATGGTCATGCTGGTGAGCGTAGGGCGTGTTGGGGTCTCCGGGCGCGCGGAAGGACCGTGGTCGCGCGCCCGGAGGAGGCCACCTTCTGGCCGGGCCGGTGCCGCTCCGGTCAGAAGGTGGCCTGCATCGACTTGATCGGCATTTTGAGGTCGGCGAGCATCGCGAGGTCCGCTTCGGCCGGGCGTCCCAACGTCGTCAGGTAGTTGCCGACGATGACGGCGTTGATGCCGCCGAGCATGCCGTCAACAGCCAGGTCACCGAGGGTGATTTCACGGCCGCCGGCATAACGCAGGATGGTGCGCGGCAGCGCGAGCCGGAACGCGGCGATCGTCCGCAGGGCGTCGGTGGCGTCGAGAACCGGCAGATCCGCGAAGGGCGTGCCAGGCCGCGGGTTGAGGAAGTTCAGCGGCACCTCGTCGGGCTCCAGGGCGGCCAGCTGCCCGGCGAGCTCCGCCCGTTGTTCCAGCGTCTCGCCGACACCGATGATCGCTCCGCAGCACAGCTCCATGCCGGCCGCGCGCACCATCTCGCAGGTGTCCCACCGTTCCTGCCAGCTGTGCGTGGTCACGACCTGGGGGAAGTGCGAACGCGCCGTCTCCAGGTTGTGGTTGTAACGGTGCACGCCCATGTCAACGAGGGCGTCAACGTGTTCTTGGGTGAGCATCCCGAGCGAACAGGCGATGTTGATGTCCACGGCGGCGTGGATCGCGGCGATGCCCGCGCGGACCTGGCTCATCAGCCGTTCGTCCGGGCCCCGTACAGCCGCGACGATGCAGAACTCGCTGGCTCCGGTGTCCTTGGTTGCCTGTGCGGCCTGGACCAGCGACGGGATGTCCAGCCAGACCGCGCGGACCGGTGAGTCGAACTGCCCGGACTGGGAGCAGAAGTGGCAGTCCTCGGGGCAGCCGCCGGTCTTGAGACTGACGATTCCCTCGACCTCGACGTCCGGGCCGCACCAGCGCATCCGCACCTCATGCGCGAGCGCGAGCGCTTCGCTGATCCGGTCGTCACCGAGCCGCAGCACGGCGAGTGTCTGCTCGGCCGACAGGCCGTTGCCGTCCTCCAGCACCTGCCTGCGAGCTGTCTGGAGGATGTCGTCGTCGGTGCCGGCGTCACTGCCCGCCGGCTGGGCGGCGGGCGGTTCAGCCGTGGGCGGTTCAGCCGTGGGCGGGACGGTCGCTGACGATGGCGGCACGGTGGTCTCCCTGTGGTCCGACGCGGACCTCGACTCGTCTGAAGGTACGGAGATGAGGCGGTGCGGGGACGGGCCCACGCTCGGCTGGACTCGTTTCCCCACGGTGGACGCTCGCACACCGGCCGAGGCTCACGCTCGCCCGCCGGCGATAGTTCTCAGCCGAGCCCGATCCGTCGGTCCGTGAACAATCATTCGACACCTGCTATTGGTATGTTTGTCACGGGCTGTGCCTTTTTCGAAATTCATGAGCGTCGAACGTACCGCCGAGCGCCGGTGCGAGACATGCTCGGGCGGTGTCCTGGAAGGACACCGCATCCGCCGCGCCGGCCCCGGCCGGGAGCGCTCCGGCGAGCGGGCGGGCAGCCAGCATCTCCAGGTCGCTGATGTTCGACCGGCAGGCGAGGTTCGGATCGGGCGGCCAGGAACCGATGACCAGACCGGCCAACTCCAGCCCACGGTGGGCCAGCGCCTCCAGCGTCAGGGCCGTGGCATTGAGCGTGCCGAGGCCTGCCTCGCTGACCAGCAGTACCGGCGCTGCCAGCGCGCGGGCGAGATCGGCCAGGGTGGCGCCGTCATCGTTATAGCGAACCAGCAGCCCGCCCGCGCCCTCCACCAGGACAAGCCGGCGGCCCCGGGCGAGGCCGGCCACTCGCCGGGCGACGTCGGTGAGTGCCACCGGCGGGCGCCGCGCGAGCCGGGCCGCCGCGGCCGGCGACAACGCAGCCGGGAAACGGGCGTACTCGTGTAGATCGTCGATGCCGGACAGCCGCCGTACGTGCTCGAGGTCGCCGGGCTCACCCGGTCCGAGACCGGTTTGGGCGACCTTCACCACGGCGACGTCCGCGTCCCGGTCACGGGCCAGCGTGGCTACGGCGGCGGTGACAACGGTCTTGCCGACACCGGTCCCGGTCCCGGTTACCATGATCACTGTCATGAGAGGCTCCGGCGGTAGGGCGTTCGATCAGGCAACGGCGTCCGGGTGGATGGATCGCGAGGCTGCGCGGGGAGGCACCGGATGCGCTGGGCGTCGGCCGAGGGCAACGACGCGAGGCGCGTCCCCAGCCCCACGCCGCCGCAGCCTCCTCCCCTGCTGCCCGGTCGCTCTCAGGGCGCGGCCAGTGCCGGTGGGCACAGCGCGGCGGCGAAGGCGGTGGCGGCGCGGGCCATGTCAGCGTCGGTGAGGTCAGCGCGGGCCGCGATCCGCAGCCGGCTCGTCCCCGGCGGCACGGTCGGGGGACGGAAGCAGCCGACCATCACACCATGCGCCCGGCAGATCGCTGTCGCCTCCACCGCGCGTCCGGGCTCGCCCAGCACAACCGATACCACGGCCCCGGCGGGGTGGGGGGCACCCGTGAGCGCGGCGAGCTGGCCGGCTCGCCGCCGTACCGCGGTGGCGAGGGCGGGCGTGGCGGTCAGCAGCTCGAGCGCTGCCAGCGCGGAACCAGCGCAGGCTGGGGCGAGCCCGGTGTCGAAGATGAACGTACGGGCAGTGTCGATCAGATGCGCGCGCACCGCGGGCGGGCCGAGCACCGCGCCGCCCTGGCTACCCAGTGCCTTGGACAGCGTGACGGTGGCCACCACGTCCGGCTCGCCGGCAAGCCCGGCGTCCGCGAGCGCTCCCCGGCCGCCCGGGCCAACCACACCGAGGCCGTGCGCGTCGTCGACGAGCAGCAGCGCGCCGCGGGCCCGGGTGACGCTGTGCAGCGCTGGCAGTGGCGCGAGGTCGCCGTCGGCGGAGAACACCGAGTCGGTGACGACGACAGCGTTGCGCCATGACTGCCCAGCCAGCGCCGTGTCGATCGCCTCGACATCGGTATGCGGGACGATCAGCACCCGCGCGCGGGAGAGGCGGCAGGCGTCGACCAGCGACGCGTGATTGCGTTCGTCTGAGACGATCAGGTCGTCAGGACCTGTCAGCGCGGTGAGGACGCCCAGGTTGGCCGCGTATCCGGAGGCGAAGACCAATGCGGAGGCGAAGCCGGTGTGGCTGGCGAGAGCGTCCTCAAGGTCGCTGTGCAGGGCTGTTGTTCCGGTCACCAGCCGGCTCCCGGTAGCGCCGGCACCCCAGGTCCGTAGTGCCCGCACCCCGCCTTCGACCACCTCGGGATGACGTGACAGCCCCAGGTAGTCGTTGCCGGCCAGGTCCAGCTGACCGGGCGGGTCACCGGCGGCCCACCCGCCGGGCAGGCGCGGGCGCACAGCGCGCCGCAGCCCGGCCTCCTCCCGGCTGCGGGCATGGCTGACCAACCATGCGAGCGGGTCGTGGGCCGTGTGACCTGCGGGGGGATGCACAGCGGAAGCCTATGGCCGACTGGTGCGAGCTGACGAGGGATCGGGTGTTCGAACGTGGTACCGACAGGCGACGCACGTTCCGGCGATGGCACCACGTCTGGCAGTCTGCCTTCTGTGGGAACGCTGGCGGACCTTCTGCGCGAGAGTACCGATCTTGGTGCGGACGACATCGACCATCTGCACGCTCTGGTGGCTGACTGGGCGCTGCTGGCCGACCTGTCCTTCGCGGACCTGTTGCTGCTGGTTCCGAGCAGGGCCGCGGCGGCCCGCGGCGGATCCGGTCCAGGGGCTGAGTTTCTGGTGGTGGCGCAGGTGCGGCCAACCACCGGACCGACGGCCTATCACAACGATGAGGTCGGCAGCGTCATGATCAACAGATGGGTGGTGCAGAACTCGTGGCGGGAACGCCGGATCGCCCGTGAGGGCGAGCCGGAGTGGGACGGCGGGGTACCGGTCCGGACCGAGGCGATCCCGGTCCTGCACTCCGATCGGGTGATCGCGGTGCTGGCGCGGGACACGAATCTGGCCACTACCCGGACGCCCAGCGCGCTGGAATCGGCCTACCTGCAGTGCGCGAACAACTTGGCACTGATGATCGCGCAGGGGGCCTTCCCGTTCCGGGGAAGCGCGGCCGAGCTGCCCGAAGCGCCCCGGGTCGGGGACGGGATGCTTCGACTGGACGGCTCAGGAAAGGTCATCTTCGCCAGCCCCAACGCGCTGTCGGCCTATCGTCGCCTTGGCTATACCGGCAATGTCACCGGTGAGGATCTTCGCTCGGTGCACCGGACGCTGAATCTGCCGGCGACCACGCCCGCTGTCTGGCACGCGATCGGCCGCCGCCGGCCGGTCGAGGTGGAACTCGCGGTTGCCAGCACGGTGGTGCTGTTGCGCGCGATCCCGCTGTTCCCCGGTGCCACCCGGGAGGTGCTCGTCCTGGTCCGTGACGTCTCCGATCTTCGCCGGCGGGAGGCGCAGCTGCTCAGCAAGGACGCGACCATCCGGGAGATCCATCATCGGGTGAAGAACAACTTGCAGACCGTCGCGGCTCTGCTGCGGCTGCAGATGCGCCGGACCAAGGTGGACGAGGCCCGGCTGGCGTTGCGGGAGTCCGTGCGCCGGGTGACATCGATAGCCGTGGTTCACGAGACGCTTTCGCAGAGTCTCGGCGAATCCGTGCCTTTTGATGAGATCGCTGATCAGATCACGTCGGTCACCGTTGATCTCGCTTCGACCGGGACCCGCGCCAACACGACCCGCAAGGGATCGTTCGGGCGATTGCCCGGCGAACTCGCCACGCCGCTGGCGCTGGTGCTCTCCGAGCTTCTGCAGAATGCTGTCGAACATGCGTTTGAAGGATCGGCTGGCATGATTGAACTCCGTGTCCATCGTGATGCTGATCGACTGGATGTGGTGGTCGCCGATGACGGCGCGGGGCTGCCCGACGATTTCCAGCTGGAGCACTCGCCCAGGCTGGGCCTCCAGATCGTCCGCCAGCTCGTGCTTGGTGAGATGCAGGGAGCGATTCGGCTCCAGGCGGGACCGGATCGTGGTACGGAGGCCCTGTTGTCCATCCCGTTGCGGGTATGAAAAATTCTTTTGAAGATCGATGTTATGCGGACCGTCGAGGTGGGTACAGCACCACCGTGCCTGGCGCCGTCCCACCCCGTTCTGGCCCCCCATGCCCTGCTGCCTCGCCCCCGGTACAGCGGGTGTTGATGATTCCGTTCGCAGACCGCACGAATACGGATGGGAATGGCATCAAAGCGCGCGGCAACACTCCCATGGCCGGTCCATCACATCCGGGCCAACCGGGAAGTCGTCGTGCGGCTCGTGCCGGATCGGTGGTTCTAGGTAATCAGGCGGTGCGAACTCGGGTGCGCGCTGTGCGTTTGAGTGCACGGCGCTCATCCTCGCTCAAACCGCCCCAAACCCCGGAATCTTGCCCGGTGTCAAGTGCCCAGCTCAAGCAATCACTTGTTACAGCACACCGCCTGCAGACGGCCTTTGCTTCTTCGACCTGGCGTTCAGCCGGACCGGTAGTACCGATCGGGAAGAAGAGCTCGGGATCCTCGTCACGGCAGAGCGCTCTGTGGCGCCAGTCCATGCGTACAACTCCCTCTCTCGTCTCGGGCCACACTGCACGTGAGACGCTTTGCGAGCCGCTACGGTTGTGCCGCACTTCCCGACAATCATTTGGATGCCGGATCCGTGCGGAGCATCGATCTTTCGACCGCCTGCACCCTCGCGCGTGAGCCCGAGGTGTACGTGGTCCATCCACCTCGGACATTCGCCACCCTCCCACCGCAACTGCCGTGGGCGCAAGAACCTGGAAGTGGCTTCCCAGCCCTTCTAGCCTGCGCCTGTCCCGGCGAGACACAGGTGGACCACGCTTTGCGGTGGGTCGAACGGCGTTGACAGATGGGCTCTCCAACACTGCTAGCCCAGTGAACACACATCCGCTGGGGATCTGGAGAACATGCCGGATTGGCCTTGGCTGCCCTCGTCCAGAGGGTTTTCCGCTTATGCGGATCCCCCTGAGAGGTCCCTGCCCATCATGGTCACCGCTATGATGGCATCGTTGGTTCATGCAGGTTCTTGGTCATCGCGGTAGCCGGACGCCCGGCCCGGAGAACACGGTCGAGGCAGTGAACGCCGCGTTGCGCGCCGGTGCCGATGGTATCGAAGTGGATGTACGGCGCAGCGCCGACGGCGATCTGGTGTGCGTGCATGACGCCCGGATACCGGGCCGGCTGACCGGTCGGGCCGTCGTCCGCCGGACCACCCGCGAACTCAGTGACCTCGGGGTGCCGACGCTGACCGACATCCTTGACGCATGGGACGGCCGCGGCCGTATCATTCTCGAGGTCAAGAACCAGCCGGGCCAGCCGGACTTCGACGCGCCGCGGGAACAGACCGCCCGGGTCCTGATCGACCTGCTGCGGGCTCGTGGGTTCGGCCGGGCCGCCAGCACCGCTTCGGCGGCTTCGTCGGCTGTCACGGTCTCCTCGTTCGACTGGTTCGCGATCGAGGCGGTACGCGACGCCGGGATCGCCGTGAGCACGGCCTTCCTGGCCATGCCGCGGATGTCGGTGACCGGCGGCATCGCCTATGTGCGATCGGCGGGGCACCAGGAGCTGCACGCTCACGTGTCGTCCGTGCTTGGTTCCGCGACGATGCCGGAACGGGCCAGGGCGGCGGGCGTGGGCCTGGTCACCTGGACAGTCGCCTCGGTGGCCGACGCCGAGCAGCTGCGTGACGCCGGTGTGGACGCGGTGATCTGCGATGACCCGGCCGAGGTTGTCCGCAAGCTCGGACCCTGACGGGGGAGGGGAGCCCCAGCCCCGCGACGCCGCGTCCCCTGTTGCCGGGCGCTCTTAGACGATGACGCGCAGGGCCTTGGGCACGGAGCTGACCGTCAGTTCCGTCTGCGGCCCGATGTACTCGCCGTCCAGCTGAAACGGGATCGCCCTCGCGGCCGTCAGCGTGATCCGCGGCTCGTCGTGCAGCGCGAGGACGTGACGGCCTTGAGGTCCCCGGGAGCTGTGCAGCATCTGCAGGACGCTACGGGTCGTCGTGGTCACCGTCAGCCGGCGCAGGCCGACAAGGTCCAGCCCGCTGTCGAAGGAGGCGGCCGGGCAGGCACGCACCGGCCGCGCATTGAGGTACGTCCAGGGCGCGGTGTTGCACACCACGGCCATCAACACCTGATCCGGCACCGATGCCGGATCGCCCGGATCGCCCGGCGGGGCAGTGCGCTGGGCCTCTATCGGGGCATGTGTGCCCGTTTTATTCGTTTTGTTGGATGTAGCTGGCTCGCCTGTGCTGACGGTGATCAGGGGCCAGCGGCGCCCGGTGTTGCGGACGAACCGGCCGAGCGCGGAGCGGAAGTACAGCCCGGGGGTGTTGCGGCGGCCGTGTACCCGTTTGCGCTCGACCTGCTCGACCACTGCCGCGTCCAGGCCGAAGCCGGCGCAGAAGGCGAACCAGCGGGACTGGCTGGCACCTGGGGAACGGGTGAAGGCCGCGTGCCCGAGCCCGATCCGGCGGCTGCGGCCCTCTCGGAGGGCCTCCAGCAGCTCTCCCGTCGCTTCCACCGGGGCGGCCGGATAGCCCAGGGCGCGGGCGAAGACGTTGGTGCTGCCACCGGGCACCACAGCGAGGGCCGGGGCGTCGGGGGCAGGCCCCGAGCGGAGCAGCCCGTTGACGATCTCGTTGACCGTCCCGTCACCGCCGAGCGCGACAACCAGGCCGAGGCCGTTGTCAGCGGCGCGCTCAGCGAGCTCGGCGGCGTGGCCCCGGCCCTTCGTCATGACGACGTCCACGTTGAGATCGGCGGCCAGCGCACTGACCAGCACATCCCGGATGCGTCGCGTCGTCGCCGTTGCGATGGGATTCACGACCAGCAGCGCGCGCATGATGTCCACGGTAGCTGCTTGGACTTTGCCAGGCGGTCACGACGTAATCATCGCCACCGGCGGACATCGGGCAGCACCGGTGGATGTGCCCGCCACCGCCGTCTACGCGACCACGTACTGTCGGTGGGTGCCTTCCAGGATCGACCGGTACCGCGCTCGTCCGCGGGATGCCGCGCACGCCTTGCCGGCCGCGGTGGTGTTGCTCAGCGTCGAGGGGCTCGCGCTTGTCGGTCTCGGGATGTTCCTGATCGTGCGGGGTTTCGGTGCGGGCACCGGCGACCGCGGCCGGGCCGAGATCGGTGGTCTGTTCGCCATCGCCGCCGGCGCCGGGCTCTGCCTGCTGGGGCGGGCGCTGCTGGCCGGGCGGTGGTGGGCGCGTTCACCCGTTGTTGTTGTACAACTGTTGTGCTTTCCTGTCGCCGTCGGCCTGCTCCAGGGCCAGCGTTATGGCGAAGGTATCTCGATCATCGTTGTCGCGGTGGCCGTCCTCACGCTCATCGGCCTGGCAGGCGGCTATCGACCCAGGGATCCCGGCGCGCCCCGACGCTGACGGCCCGGCCCGGCCCGGCGGTTGTATGGCGCGGGTCGGCTTTTTCCGCTTGGTGCGGGCGCTGGGGCGCTCCGCCCACGCGGCAGGACGCTTTCTGGGCATGGCGAGCAGGGACCCGCGCGGACGTGAAGTGTTCGGGCGGGGGGCGAAGCGACCGAAGATCCAGCAGACACGCTGTACCCCCGCGACGCCGCGTCCCCTGTTGCCGGTCGCTCTAAGTGGTCGCCGCCGGAAGTTGTTCGGGGGGTGCCGGATGACAGACGGATGCATCGTGAGGCGGAGAAGGCCCAGGCAGCGGTGTTCTACCTGGGCCGACGACAATGAGGCGAGGCGCCGTCTGGCGCCGGCAGACCCTGGACGAACTGCCGGCGGCGACCACTAAGCATCCTCCAGCAGCCCGCGACGCAGCTGGGCCAGGGTGCGGGCGAGCAGGCGCGAGACGTGCATCTGGGAGATCCCGAGCTCCGCGGCGATCTGTGACTGGGTCATGTTCCCGAAGAACCGCAGCAGCAGGATTCGCTTCTCCCGTGGGGGCAGCTTCTCCAGCAGCGGCTTGAGTGACTCCCGGTACTCGACCCCTTCCAGGGACTCGTCCTGGACACCGAGGGTGTCAGCTACCGCGGGGGCTTCGTCGTCGCCGGAGTCCGGAGCGTCCAGCGAGACCGCCGAGTAGGCGTTGGCGGACTCCAGGCCCTCCAGCACCTCCTCCTCGGTCATCTGGAGATGCGCGGCGATCTCGCTTACCGTTGGTGACCGGCCGAGCGTCTGGGACAGCTCCGACGTGGCCTTTGTCAGCGACAGCTTGAGCTCCTGGAGCCGTCGCGGCACCCGGATCGCCCAGCCCTTGTCCCGGAAGTGCCGCTTGATCTCGCCGACGATGGTCGGCGTCGCGTACGTGGAGAACTCCACCCCGCGCTCGGGATCGAAGCGGTCAACGGACTTGATAAGCCCGATCGTCGCGACCTGGGTCAGGTCGTCGAGCGGCTCGCCACGGTTGCGGAAGCGGCGGGCCAGGTACTCCACCAGCGGCAGGTGCATCCGGACGAGCTGGTCACGGATCTCCGCCCGTTCGGGAGTGCGGTCGGGCATCGCGACCAGCTGGGCGAACAGTTCACGGGCACGTGCCCTGTCGTTGGTTTCGTCAGGGTGGCCCGAACCGTGACGCTGGTCGTCCGCTGGTCCGCCCTGGACCGTGACCGTCGCGGTGGGTACGGATGGCTCTGGCGGCAGGATGTCCTTGTCGCCCGGCCTGGCAGCGGCGTCGCCGCCGGGCTCGTCCCGGCTGGCTTCATCAGGTGCGGATTCGGTGGGTGCGGGCTCGTTCTGGGCCATCAGGCCATGGGCGTCGTCAAGCAGAGGCCGTGAGCGCTGCGTGGCCGGGGGCGCGGCGTTCTGCAACGGTCGGATGCGGCCTGCGGTCACGGCGCGCCCACCGGCCCGTTGTTCGGTGCGCCTGTGTTTTTTGTCCATTGCGTCTTGATCGTCTGCGGGTCGGCGGTCGTGGGGCTGTATCCGTTGTTCTCGCGCACGGCGTTGCTCTCGCGCACGGCGTTGCTCTCGGGGACAGCGTTGCTCTCGGGGACGCCGCGTCGCTTGCGCAGCCTGATGGTGACCCGCGAATCGGTGGACACCGAGCTGGAGACCTCATCGGCGAGGGCGGTCAGCACCGTCCAGGCGAACGTGTCGGTGGACGGGGGCTCGCCGTCCACGCTGAGCACGGTCACGCCGACCTGGATGACCCCGGGGGAGAGCTCGAAGGTGCACTCCAGGTTCGAACCAGGCGCAGCCGACAGCAGCAGCAGGGCGCATGCCTCGTCCACGGCGATCCGTAGATCTTCGATGTCGTCGAGGGTGAAATCACCGCGGGCCGCGAGCGACGCCGTGGCGGTCCGCAGAACCGACAGGTAGGCGCTTGCCGCGGGGAGCGTGAGCTGCACGATGTCACGTAGCCCACCACCAGGCACGCCGGAGCTGGGAGCCGCGCCGGTGGAGGCGTTGGCGTCGGGAACCCCGCCGCCCGGGACACCGCCCTGACCGTTCGCGGTTCCGGTCGTTGGCATCGTGTCCACTGCGGTACCCCCTTGTCGCTTGTCGCTCAAGGTCTCCGGCGGCGTGAAAACCATGGTCACGCCACTGTCAACCGCCGACGTCCGTTCCCGCTTCGTGTCACCTGAAGACCACCGTACCCAGCGCTGAGGTGCCTCCGCAGGTTGGGTGATCAATTCTGGCGATTGTGACGGTGATTCCGGCAACGTCCCATCGCCCTGGATGCGACGATGGTCCTATTGAACCGAAAAAACTGAGATTTTTGGCCTGATAAGAGGCTTCGGCGGCAGGACGCTCGATCAGACAGCGGCGTCCGGGTGGATGGATCGCGAGGCGGCGGAGGCAGTCACCGGAGGCGCTGGGCGTCGACCGAGGACAACGACGCGAGGCGCGGGCCGGGCCGGGCCTGGCGGATCGACTGCGCCGATCCGCCAGGCCCGGATACATCCACCCGGACGCCCTGCCCGCGGGTGCCCTCAGGCGGCCTTGGTCTCCCAGAAGATCGTGGAGATCTGGTCGATGAGGTCAAGCAGCCGCTGCCCGTCCGCCGGGTCGACCGACCCCTTGGCGCCAGCCGCTCCCGCCGCCTTGGTGGCCTGCCAGAACAGGTCATGCAGCTCGGGGTACTTCTCGACGTGGTTGGGCTTGAAGTAGTCGGTCCACAGCACCCACAGGTGGTGCTTGACCAGCTCCGCCCGCTCTTCCTTGATGGCCAGCGCCCGAGTGCGGAAGGCTGGGTCGTCGTTTCCCTGGAACTTCTCCTGGATGGCCTTCACGGACTGCGCTTCGATCCTCGCCTGGGCCGGGTCGTAGACCCCGCAGGGCAGGTCGCAGTGGGCGCTGACCGTTGTCTTCGGACGCAGGAGGCTCATGCCGCCGTCCTTTCTCGTCTGGCTGGATGTATGGGTGGCTGGACGTGTGGGGAACATCTGGTGGGCGCAAGGCGCCTGTTGATCGTCAGACATGGCGGGCCACAGTGGTCCGGGCGGCAGCAGGGCTCTAGTTCCCACCGTCTGGCAACCTACCCGGATGAGGCTGGGTGTCGCGGTACGGGCGGTCTGGGTCAGCGGGGGGTCCATGCAGCCGACGCTGCGGGACGGCGATGCGTGCCTGGTGCTGTGGGGTGTGGCCCCGCGGGCGGGAGACGTGGTCGTGGCGCGGCTGCCCGGCCGCGGGCTCGGCGTGAAGCGCGCGGCCTTCGTCGAGCCTGACGGGTCGTGGTGGCTGCGATCCGACAACGTCATGCTCGGCACGGACAGCGCGGCCTTCGGTTCCGTGCCGGCCGGGGACGTGCTGGGCCGGGTCGTCGCCCGCTACTGGCCGCGACCATGCTGGCTGCGCAGGGACGCGTAGAACGCGAGGCAGTCGGGGTAGGACGGGAGCAGGCCCGCGGCTTCGGCCGCCTTCAGGGTGGGGGCCTGCGCGTCCTTCTCGGACAGCAACGGAGGCACATCCAGGGGCCACGGCAGTGCCAGATCGGGGTCAAGCGGGTCTATACCGTGCTCACGCGAGGGGTTGTAGGTCGTCGAGCAGAGATAGGAGATCGCCGTGTCGTCGGTGAGTGCCATGAAGGCGTGCCCGAGCCCCTCGGCAAGGTAGAGGCCCCGCCGGTCGACATCGTCGAGCACCACCGCCGCATGCGTCCCGTAGGTCGGCGAGCCGACTCGGATGTCGACCACGCAGTCGAGCACCCGGCCGTGCACGCATGTGACGTACTTGGCCTGGCTGGGCGGGATATCGGCATAGTGGACGCCGCGCAGCGTCCCTCGCCGGCTCACGCTGTGGTTCGCCTGGGCGAGATCGAGTGAGTGACCGATCACCTTGGTCAGGCTTTCGGAGCGGAACCACTCCAGGAACGTGCCTCGGTCATCGGTGTGCTGGCGGGGGGTGAACACCCAGGCGCCGGCTATTGCGAGTTCATGAGCCTCCACGAACGCGCACCGTACCGGGTAACGACGTCCATTGGGTGGCCAACGTGTCCACCGCTGTCAGCCGGCACCGCGGGCCGCCGCGGTGCCGGCTCGCGGACCGCGCCGGCCGATGCCGAGCGGCCCGAGACCACGGACCAGCCCGAGACCACCGCCCGGCCGGGCATCGCTGGTTTGGAGCGTCCGGCAACAGGGGACGCGGCGTCGCGGGGCTGGGGCACGCACCTCGCTGTGTTGTCGTCGGTCGTCACCCAACGCCAGGGTGACTCCCTCCGCCGCCTCGCGATGCACGCACCCCAGCCCCGCTCCTTGATCCACGCCCCTGTTGCCGGACGCTCTTATTGGTGTTCTCATGCTGATCCATTGGCATTGCGGCGTGCCATGGCTTCTTTGGCGCGCACCTTGTGCGCCCGAGGACATGCGCGTGCTTCAGTCGGAGCCGGGAGACGCTTGTGAGCAGGCAGAAGAGCCCACGTGTCATATTGGACAGCATCCCCGGGCGATCCCCGGTTCGCCGTCCACGCCTCCCACCCGTCGAGGCAGCTCGTCCGAGGGAGTATGTGATGACCGCCACAACCGACCATTCCGTTGGTCAGGTCGGGCCTGATCCATCCGCGCGGGTGCCGGCTGCGCAGGCAGCCACCGTGGATGTGCCGGGGCCGGTCGGCCGCGATACCGACCCCGCCTTTGTCCTGCACAAGGGTGGAAAGATCGGCCTTGCGCTGACCGTCCCGTTGAACAACCGCGAGGATCTGTCACTCGCCTACACTCCTGGCGTCGCGCGTGTCTGTACGGCCATAGCGGCCGAGCCGGGCCTTGCCGACGACTTCACCTGGCGCTCCAACGCGGTCGCGGTGGTGACCGACGGCACCGCGGTGCTGGGGCTTGGCGACATCGGCCCGGCCGCGGCGCTGCCGGTCATGGAGGGCAAGGCCGCGCTTTTCAAGCATTTCGCCGGAGTGGACGCGGTGCCGATCTGCCTTGACTGCACCGACGTGGAGGAGGTCGTGGAGACCGTCGCCCGGTTGGCGCCCGGTTTCGGCGGCATCAACCTGGAGGACATCTCGGCGCCGAGGTGCTTTGCCATCGAGCGGTTGTTGCAGAGCCGGTTGGACATTCCGGTGTTCCACGACGACCAGCACGGGACGGCCATCGTGACGCTGGCCGCCCTGGTGAACGCGGCCCGCCTGACCGGCCGAGGCCTTGGGGAGCTGCGTGCGGTCGTGTCCGGAGCGGGTGCCGCGGGCGTGGCTGTGACCCGCATCCTGCTTGCTGCTGGCATCGGGGAAATTGCGGTTGGTGACAGCCGTGGCATTCTGCACACCGGTCGTCCTGATCTCAGCCCAATCAAGGCGATGGTCGCGGCTGAGACCAATCGGGCCGGCCTGTCGGGCTCGATCAACGATGCGCTGGCCGGAGCCGATGTCTTCATCGGCCTGTCCTCGGGCAAGGTGCCTGAGGCCGCGGTGGCGTCGATGGCATCGGGGTCGATCGTCTTCGCCATGGCCAATCCCGACCCCGAGGTCGATCCGGAGGTCGCGCACTGCTATGCCCGGGTTGTGGCCACCGGCCGCAGCGATTATCCGAATCAGATCAACAACGTGCTGGCCTTCCCGGGGGTGTTCCGCGGCGCGCTGGACGTCCGCGCGAGCCACATAACCGAGCCGATGAAGCTGGCGGCGGCTGACGCGCTCGCCGCGGTGATCGCGGATGAGCTGACCGAGCAGCACATCATCCCGAGCGTGTTCGACGACCGGGTCGCGCCAGCGGTTGCCGCCGCTGTGGCCCGGCAGGCTCGCGCCGATGGCGTGGCCCGCCGGTAGAGCGGTGACGGCTTTCAGGGAGCGTACCGAGAGCCTGCGCAGGGGGTGTCTGACCCAGATAGCACCTGGCGGGCTATCTGGGTCAGACCCGGCCGCAGCCGGCGCAGGGATGGTTCTCGGAGGCGTCCATCAGGGGCCGGAGCGTCCCGCAGCCCTTGTAGGTACAGGAGACGAAGTCCGTCGCGGAGACGATGACGATCGTGTCGTTGTCGCCGCGGACAGTTGGCGCGGGGTCGGCCGACGGCACGGGCGCGCGCCGTCCGCGGCGGAACCATCGGGACGGGCCTGGACCGGTCACTGGCATCTGTTTGGGTGACACCACATCGAAGAGTGGAGCACAGGTTGGACAGGCACGCGATGGGCACGGTGCCGCGCGTGCGGCCATCGGTCTGGCTCGGGCGTGTTGCGGCCGGCTGTCCGGCTCACCGCGTCCAGGCGGCCCGTGGCCGCGTTCTCGGTCACACCGATACGGCTCATCCGGTATCGGTGTGACCCGCGGCCCTGCCAGCAACCACCTGGACGCGGTTCCCTGATCGAACGACGGCTTCCGATAAGAGCGCCCGGCAATAGGGGTGTGGGTCAAGGAGTGGGGCTGGGGTGCGTGCATCGCGAGGCGGCGGAGGGAGGCGCCCTGTGTTGGGCGTCGACTGACGAGCCGGGGTACCCGTGCATCGCGCGGCGATGGACGGGCAGCGATGCGGCGAGGTGCGTGCCCCAGCCCCGCGACGCCGCGTCCCCTATTGCCGGT
>NZ_CAKJTO010000098.1:0-17004 GCF_917627405.1 Protofrankia sp. Cj5 | reverse complement strand
TAAGAGCGCCCGGCAATAGGGACGCGGCGTCGCGGGGCTGGGGCACGCACCTCACCGCGTTGTCGTCGGTCGCCACCCAACACCAGGGTGACTCCCTCCACCGCCTCGCGATGCACGCACCCCAGCCCCGCTCCTTGATCCACACCCCTATTGCCGGGCGCTCTAAAGCGCATTCCCGGTCATCAGCCCTCCGCTCCCTCCCGAACGATCTCAACGGTTATCAGCAGGTGTCGAGCCAGAGGAATCAGGCGGGTCTTGTCAGATGACGACCGTGGCCCTTGTCGGCGGCCGCGGAACCGGGATCGCTCCATTCCCTCCCGCTCTGGGTGGGTTGCGGCGCGACGGTGACAGAAAATCGTTGTATGACTTCGGAAAGCGGCCATGCGTGCCGGCGGTGTCGCCTGCGCCCATTTGCGCTAGCATTGCTATCAGGAGGTGATCCAGATGGCGGCTGTCAGCATTCGGGATCTCGACGACGGCGTGCGGGAGCGGCTGCGCGTACGGGCGGCGCACCACGGCCGTTCGATGGAAGCCGAGATCCGCGCGATCCTCACCGCGGCGGTCAGCGAGCCCGAGGACGCCACTGGTCTCGCTCAGGCTCTGCTCACCCGGTTCGGCGCGCTTGGTGGCGTCGATCTCCAACTGCCAACGCGTACACAGGCACCGCGCGCGGCGGACCTGTTCACGTGACCGGGTACCACCCTTGACACTGATCGTTCTCGATACCAACGTCATCTCTGAGCTCATGCGCACGGCACCAGCCGCCCGCGTCGTGGCCTGGGTGACCAACCAGCCGGCTACCGCCCTGAACACGACCTCGGTAAGCCTGGCTGAGGTGCGTTACGGCATCATCCGACTGCCGATCGGTCGTCGCCGCGAGCTGCTGCTGGCGGCGGCCGACGACATCTTTACGGTATTCCGAGATAAAGTCCTGTCCTTCGATGCCGCGGCGGGCCGCCACTACGCCGATGTGGTGGTCGAGCGGGAAAGAGCCGGGGCTCCGATCAGCGGCTTCGATGCCCAGATCGCGGCCATCTGTCGGTCCCACGACGCCGTGCTGGCCACCCGCAACACCAACGACTTCACCGGTCTGGGTCTGGAGCTGGTCGACCCTTGGAGCGCCGGTGCGTTGCCTGCTGAGCAGGCCACCACCCGACGTGACAAACGCCTGGCTGAGTAAGAGGCTCCGACAGGGCCCACGCAAGCGCAAACGGGATCAGTCCAAACCATGTCGTACGTGTGTCGTACGCTATGTGGCGATGGGCACACAAGGTGTAGAAGGTGCATACCAGGGGGCGCTCCGGGCGTTCCAGAATCCGATGCTCACCCTGCTCCATCAAACGCACGCGCCGTTCGTGGTGACGGTGCTGGCGATGGTCTTCACCGCGGAGCGGCCGATGGTGGCGGTGGCGGACTCGCACGCGGAGATCAACAACGCCCTCGACCAGTTACGGGCCGCGGGCTATGGCGATGAGGACAACCAGCCGCTGCCCGCTGGGAACGCGCGGGAGCTGTGCAGGCAGTGGGTGCAGGCGGGATGGTTGGTGCGGCAGGTGTCCGATGATGACGTCGAGGTGTATCGGCTGTCCGCATACGGCGTTGGTGCGCTCGAGGTAGCCGGACGGGTCGGGGGGGTGCGGACGAGGGTGTCGGAGTCCCGGGTCAGGACACTGTTGGAGGCGATCGAGCGGCTTGCGCAGGATGCCGATCCGGACGTCATGGCCCGGATCGCGCGCCTCCAGGAGGAGATCCGGCAACGTCAGGAGGAGCTCGTTCGGCTCGAAGAGGAAGGCGCCGTCGAGACCGTCGAGGACGAGCAGCTGCTTGAGGCGGCCGAGAACGTGCTGCACCTGGCGCGGGAGCTTCCCGCGGACTTCGCCCGCGTGGCGGAGTCCATCAAGATCATTCAACGCGACGTCGTCGCTGAGCTGCGGCACGACGTGCGGCCGACTGGTGAGGTGCTCCGCGAGTACCTGGCCCGCGGCCAGCGGATCCTGGACGCGACGCCGGAAGGCCGTGCGTTCGCGGGAGCGTTGCGTCTGATCGGCGACCCGACGCAGATCAATGACCTGTGGAGCCAGCTGCGCACGGTGCTGCAGCACCCGTTCACCGAGCTGCTGCCCGAGCGGCAGCGGCGGGAGCTTACCGAGATCGCGCGCCGGATCGAGCAAGGCGTCAAGGAGGTGCTGACCGCGCAAAGGCAGGCATCCCATGTGATCACCACGCAGGTCCGCAACCACGATCCGATGCGAGACCGCCAGGTGGACGACTTGCTGAGGGAGGTGATGTCCGGTTTCCACACGTGGGTTCCCGGCTCACGCCGCGGCGAGGCCGTCGAGCCGCTCCGCCGCCTGCCAGTGGCCGACGTCGGGCACCTGCGGCAGCGCATGAGCGATCCGCGGCCACCACAGCCGCCCGCGCCGTTGCGCGAATGGGATGCGTCCGAGGACATACCGGCCGCGGACACCCGGGCATGGGGTGGGCCCCGGTACGCCGAGCTGCGCGCGCACGTGGCGGCGTTCGCGGGCGACGCGGAGAGCGTGGATGTCGCGGCGGCGTTCCGCGCGGCGGTCGAGGGTATCCAGCGGCCGGTCGACCTGCTCGGCTTGCTGGAGATCGCCCACGATGCCGGGATGACTGAGACGGACCAGGTCGCGGTGGTCGACGCGGTCCGCCCCGACCGGACCCGGCGACGGTTCGCCCTCGGCGGCGTGGTGGCTGCGAACCCGGCGCGCGCTGGCGGGAGCGGCGACGGGAGCGGCGACGGGAGCGGCGACGATGACTGAACCGGACCGCGCTGACGACGGCTGGCCGGCAGACACGGCGGCCGGGTTCATCAACCCGGTCTCGATGGAGGACGATCCAGCCGAGTTGTTCGCTGGCGACGCGGGCACCCTGGACGCGGACGTACGGCGGGTGCTGGTGCAGTTGTTGCGGCGCAAGTTCGTGCTGGCCGAGAGGAGCCCGGCGCAGTGGCGCACGCTGCTGGAGAACCAGCAGATCCTCGAGTCGCGACTGCACGACCTGTTCGTGCGGCTCGTGGTCGACCACGACCGGGGCGTCGCCTACAAGCAGCAGGTGCGCTCGGCGGAACTGGACGTGCCGATCCTGCTCAAGGACGACCCCTACAGCCGGGCCGAGACGTTGGTGCTGGTGCATCTGCGGACTGTCTTCCAACGCGAACGCGGCACGGGCGAGGCGTCCGCGCGGGTGGACATCGAGGAGCTCGAGCAGACCGTGCTGACCTACTTCAATCCGAACGATCACAACCTGGCCCGCAACCAGCAGGAGGTCCGCGGCGCGGTGCAGCGGCTGGTCACCGAAGGCCTGCTCACGGAGGAGTCCGCGGGCCGGTACCGGATCACCCCCATGGTGGAAGTCGTGCTGAGTACCGCGAAGCTCGCCGAACTGGAGCAATGGTTGCGCGGACGGAACGAGGCCACGGCGTGAACATGCTCGAAACGCTGTTCGGATTGATCCCGGCGGCGTCGCGGGGGCAGCAGTGGGTGGCGCGGGACCTGCAACTGGTCAACTGGGGCGGCTATGACGGGTACCACCACCTGCGACTCGCACCCGGCGCGACTCTGCTCAGCGGAGGTTCCGGGTCGGGCAAGTCGACGCTGATGGACTCCTACATCGCGTTGCTCATGCCGCACACGACTCCCTTCAACGGGGCCTCCAACGGAGGGGTGGTCGGCAGGCCGCGGGGAAAGGACCAGCGCAACATCCTGTCCTATGCGCGCGGCAAGCTCGACGAGTCTCGGACCGACGGCGAGACGAAGTCGCAGGTGCTGCGCGGGGACGGCCGCGACACCTGGTCGGCCATCGCGATGACGTGGGCCGACCACACCGGCGTCAGGTTCACCGCGCTCCGGGCTTGGTATGTCCCGTCGTCCGCCCGCGGCCTGGACGACGTCGTCGCGGTACGCGCCACCTGCGATCATGGATACGAGCTGCGGGCGCTGGAAGGAGCGGCAGGCAAGAAACTCGCCCGCGCTGACGTCACGGCAACCGGCCTGAACTGCTTCGACACTGACCGGGACTTCACCGCGCGTCTTCACACCACGCTCGGTATCGGTGCCGCGGGCGATGGGCACAAGGCGGTCGCGCTGCTGGGCCGGATCCAGGCCGGTCAGCAGATCACCACCGTCGACGCTCTCTACAAGACGATGGTCCTCGAGGAGCCGTCCACGCTGGCCACCGCGGACGCGGTGGTACAGCAGTTCGACGAGTTGTCCGGCACCCGGGACAGGATGATCATCGCCCGGCAGCAGGTGAAGGCGTTGGGACCGATCCGCGGACATCGGCGCGCCATCGACGAGGCGGTGGACCGGTTGCACCTGCTCGACGAGGTCGGATCGTTCACCGGTGCGTCGTCCCCGGCCGCGTTGTGGCGTCATGAACGCCGGCTCGACCTGCTGCGCGCAGCCGAGGAGGACCTGGCCGAGCGGCACCGCCGAGCCCAGGAGGAACTGTCGGGGACCATCGCCCTGGTCGAGGCGGCCGAGGCGCAGCGCGACGGCGTGACTGAGACGCTTCGTGCCTCCGGTGGTGACCGCCTGACCACCGCGCTGCGGGAGATCCGGGGCGCGGAGCAGCGGCTGAGTGACGTCACACGCTCATGGAAGCGACTGGACCAAACGCTCCGCGCCATCGACGCTACCGTGTCCACCGGGGAGGACTTCGCCGCACTGGTCGAGACGGCGCACCGCTTCCTGGCCGACACCGACGCCAGGAAAACGGCCCAGGAGCTGTTCGCCGACGCGATGACGGAGAAGAAGGCAGCCGAAGGCGAGTGGGCCGGGTGGCAAACAGAGCACGAAGCGGTCAAGGCCCGCCGGGGCAACATCCCGTCTGAGCTGCACGCGGCTCGCGCGGCATTGGCCGACGCCGCCGGGCTCACCCCGGAGGACCTGCCGTTCGTCGGCGAGCTGGTCGAGGTGCGAACGGAGTTCGAGCCGTGGCGTGAGGCGTTCAACCTGGCGCTCGGCGGGTTCGCCACCCGGATGTTGATCGACATTGGCAGGCTGAACTCGTTCCGCGAAGCGATCAACGCGGTGCCGACCGCCCGGCGGGTCCAGTTCGAGGGCGTGCCTACCGGTCTGCGCGACGAGGTCGCGCTGGACCCGACGACGCTTCCCGGCCGGCTCGACTACCGGCCGTCGCCGTTCACCGCCTGGCTGAAGAACGAGCTCGCCCGCCGGTTCGACTTCGTCTGCGTCGAGACGCCCAAACTGCTGGCGCGACACGCCAAGGCGCTCACCATCACCGGCCAGACAGCGGAACGCGGCCGGGGCGCGCACGGCGGTCACGGCCGGGCCAACGTGCTCGGTTTCACCAACGACAGGCTGCTGGCCGACCTCGAGAACCGGATCGCCTCTGCCCAGAAGCGCCTCGACGCCGCTGGCGCCCGGGTATCGGAGGCGGAGGAGAACCTCAACTCGTTCGAGGCCCGGCGTACGACCTACCAGATCATGATCGAGTTGTCCTGGGACCAGGTGGACGTCGAGTCAGCCCAGGCGGAACGAGACCGTTGGAACCGCGTCGTCGAGGAGGTCCGCGCCGGCAATCCGCGGATTGACCAGTTGCAACGTCAACTGGATGGCCTGAAGGAACGGGCTCGCGCACTGACCGAGCAGGCCGGCCAGCAGAAGCGGGACGTAACGGTACTCGGTGAGTCCCAGCGGTCGATGGCCGACGAGGTCGGCCGCGCCCAGCTGGCACTCGACTCGGCCGCCGCGGCAGGCGCCGAGGTCAGCCAGGAGCAGCAGGCGTACCTGGAGACTCTGTTCGACAGCGGACCGGAGGGCACCGCCCCGGCGGAGGCGCTCGCGGAGTTCGACGGGGCGGTGAAACGAGCCAGTGAGCGGCTCCGTACCGGCCAGCAGGCCGCGACGGAGACGATCAGCCGGTCGAAGAAAGCCCTGCACGACACGTTCTCGACATTCGTCGAGCGCTGGCCCAACCCGAACCTCGGCACCGACGCGGAGGACTCCTACCGCGACTTCGAGCGTCTGCTCGCCGACCTGGAGACCAGCGGACTGCACGAGCTGGAGGCCGAGTGGCGGGACAGCCTGCTCACCCTGTCCGGCAATGACCTGACCGGCCTGGACAGCGAGCTCGCCGCCGCGGTACGGGAGATCCGCGACCGGATCGATCCGGTCAACCGCATCCTCGCCGGACTACCGTTCGCCGATGACAGGCACCGGCTGCGCATCGACCCGCAGGAGAGCCATTCCACGGTGCGCGCCCGGTTCCGCAAGGACCTGCGTGACGTCCGCGCTTTCCTCGACCAGGCGGCAACGGAGGCCGACCGGGACCGCGCCTATCATCGGATGGCCAAGGTGATCAACCGCATCCGGCGCACCGCACCCGACTTCGCCGACCTTGTCGATGTACGAAACCATGTTCGGATCAGCGCCGAGAAACACGATCTCGACGGTGGGCACGTCGCCGTGTACGACCACATCGGCGAGAAGTCCGGGGGTGAGTCGCAGGAGCTCGTCGCGTTCATCGTCGGGGCCGCGCTGCGGTACCAGCTGGGCGATGCCGGCGCCGACCGCCCCCGCTACGCCCCCGTTTTCCTCGACGAGGCGCTGATCAAAGCGGACGCGCACTTCACTGGTCGGGCTATCGGCGCGTGGCGCGGCCTCGGTTTCCAGCTCGTCATCGGCGCTCCCAACGACAAGCACAGCGCGATCGAGCCGCACGTGGACGCCGAGTACCTGATCCTCAAGAATGCCCAGGGCCGATCCTGGGCGAAGCCCCTGGTCGGTGTTCCGGACGCATGAGCGCGCTCGTCACCCCGACGGACGCAGCCGCTGCCGTCCGCCGAAAGCTCGATCAGAAGTGGGCGGAAGCCGTGTGCGCGGAGCATGGCGTCGGCGACCACGTCGTGTTCTCCGTTCCGCTCCGCCCCGGTGTGTCGACGGGCAAGGCTGTCGAGCGGCTCGGATACGCCGCCTGGTACGAGTGGCACATGCGGTGGCGCGAGTTCTCCGAACGACTGCCTACCGGCGTGGAACTCGTTCGCAAAGCGGTGACCATCCGAGGAGTCGCTGGCGATTTCCCTGCCATGCTCCATGCGGACATGGACGGTGGCGTCACGCTCGTCACCGACGCCCGTACCAGCGCCGCGCCACCGGCCGTGGACATCAGCCGTGCCCGTGCGCTCGCGTCAGCGCTGCGGTCCGCCGACGCGATCCTCACCCCGGCGACGCTTCGGGCCGTCTACCGCCTCCAGGCCAACGACGTGGAGGTACTGCTCAGTGCCGTGACCTGGCTACACCAGCACCCCGATGCTGGCGCCTGGACGCTGCGGCAGCTCCCGGTCCCCGGTATGCACACCAAATGGCTTGACACCCACGGCGCGCTGCTGCGCGACGTCGCGGGCCGCGATGTCCGAGACGAGGTCAGGCCCCGGCTGGCCGTCATGCACCTGACGTATGTCGATCCTGACCACGCCGCGTCGGGCCGCCGCAGGCACGACGCCTGGACCACCGGTGACACGCACGACATCGCCTACCGGCCAGGCGTGGTCCTCGTTGTCGAGAACCGCGACTCCCGCCTCTGGTTCCCGTCAGTCAGGGACACCATCGTCGTCGAGGGCGGCGGCAAAGCCGCAGCCGCCCTGCTGGCGAACGTTCCCTGGATCCGCACCGCGGACCACGTCGTCTACTGGGGCGACATCGACGCCGACGGGTACGCGATCCTCGACCAGTTTCGCGCCGCGCTAGCCGAGCCCTTCCCAGACGGCGCGCCAGCGAAGCCCGTCACCTCCATCCTCATGGACGCCACAGACCTGCACCGCTACGCCCGCCACGGCATTAACCATGACCAAGCGGGCCGTCCCATCCAGCCGTCACCGACGGCCCTGCCGCACCTGACCGAAGCCGAGGCCACCGCGTACAACACCATCGCAACCGCGGGCCCCACCCCATTCCGCCGGATCGAGCAGGAGGTCATCCCCCTCGCCCACGCAGCTGCCCGACTGATGCAGATCGTGAAAGGGCGAACTTCCGGCGGCGGCCACTAGTGTCGACCACGATCACTCGGCGTCCTCCCGGACGGCACGTACGTCGGTAGCACGGCTGCTGTGGCGGCCGGCGGATGATCAGAGCTTCGTGCCTCGGATGGCGGTGCCGTCACACTACGGGGAGAACGTCCGGGCCTCTTATGGGTGATCATGGGAGTCGTCGGCAGGTGGCGGGCTTGGGAGTGGGATGCTGCTGATATGGCCGACGGGGGATCCATCGAGGCGCCGCAGCGTTTCTTCGTGTCGTATACGGGTGTCGACGTCCGGTGGGCGGAATGGGTCGCGTGGACGTTGGAGGCGGCCGGGCATGAGGCGCTGATTCAGGCGTGGGATTTCGGGCCGGGCTCGCATTTCGTCGGTGAGATGCAGAAAGCACTGGCTGGTGATCGGCGCACGGTGGTGGTGTTGTCGGCCGCCTATCTGAGGTCGGCGTTTGCCACGGAGGAGTGGCAGGCGGTGTGGGCGGCCGATCCGGCGGGCGCGCGACGATTACTGCTGGTGGTGCGGGTCGAGGACTGTGACCGGCCAGGGTTGTTGCGTCAGATCGTGTCGGTGGACCTGTTCGGTGTCGACGACGAGACCGCGCGGGACCGGCTGGTGGCAGCGATTGCGCAGGGGCGGCGCAAGCCGGCCGTGGCGCCAAGCTTGCCTACTACGCCCGTGGGGGACTGTCCGCGATCCGCCGGGCGGCGGATCTCACCCAGACCCAGCTCGCCCGGCAGCTCGGGGTAGGCCAGGCGTCCGTGGCGAAGACGGAGAATCCGTCAGATCCGAGGGATAGGTAGGCTGTCACGACATCCTCCAGAGCTCTCACGATCACCAGCCGCCAGGCCACGAAACCCCGCGAACGCACGCCTAGCGCACACCTCGCGGCCAGATTGCGCGCCCCGCCTGGGATCGTCCACAGGTACCGGGCAGAGAATCTCAAACGCCTGCTAATCCCTATGCCCCGGCGGTCACCCACTCCGCCACGGTTCGGATCACGAACGCCTGCCACTCCTGGCTCTGCGGCTGGAGGTACTGCGGGTCGTCGTGGACGGCGAAGCCATGCTGCGCGCCTTCGACCTCCACCAGCTGGGCGTCGGCCGTGAACCTGGCCATCGCGGCACGCGAGGACTCGATGGGCACCAGGGTGTCCTTGGTGCCGTGCACCACCAGCGTAGACGCGGCGATCTCACCGATGACCTCGTCCGGCCGCAGCCAGAAGACCTCGTTGAGAATCGGCCGGCCGTGCCTGAGGGTCGGCGTGAAGGTGATCGCCCCCTGCTCGTTCAGCGTCCGGGCAGCCTCGTCGTCTATGTGATCGTCATGCCAGTACGGCCGGCTGTCAATCGTGCGCCACTTGTAGTTGAACTGCGGGTTGAGCAGTACCAGCCGGGACACGTCCGCCGGGCACTTGGCGGCGTAGTAGCCGCAGATGCCGCCGCCGAAGCTCGCGCCGAGCAAGGTCGCGTGGCCGACGCCGGTGGCCTCCTGGACGGTGGCCACGGCAACCCGGATGTCGTTGAGGATGGACGCCAGCGTCAGCTCCTCCTGCCGGCCCTCGCTTTCCCCGTGCCCCCGCAGATCGAAGCGCAGCGACGCCACACCGACATCCGCCAGCCCGGCGGCCAGCCGGGTGAAGAAACCGCCCTCCTCACGGGTGACACCGCCGCCGTGGACCAGGACCGCGGCGCGCTCCGCAGCCGCCTCCGGCGTCGCCAGCGTCGCGGCCAAGTGCAGCCCATCGAGCGTGTGAAGCGAGGTCACGGTCTCGTGCACGGGCATGGCCTCCTTCCTCCTTCGGCGTCGCGGTCGTCGGCCATGGCCATCCTCTGGCGAACAGTCGGCCTTGGCCAAGGCCGGTCGCCGCGTGGGAGATCCCAGTCCAGCACCCGCAGGCCATCGGCGACCCGTTGCCGTACAGCCAGGTCATCTCCTCGGCGGCTGCTGCCGTCGCGCTGTTCATGTACGCGGACCAGTGGCAGAGGCGCCAGACGCTTCCGCCCCGAGCACCATGCCGCAGCAGAACGACGAGGGCACTCAGCGGGCGTCGATCGTCCCCAACCCCGCCCAGTCCACCATCCCGGCTGTGATCAAAAACTTGACCTTGGCCTGGCCCTCCACGCGCACGACGTCGGTGAAGCATGCGCACTCTGTCAGCGGGCGACTTGCTGCCACGCACACGACGATGCCGGTCACCTGGAGTCCCCGCGCGGCGGCGATCAAGTTTTCGCCGACCGCCGGCAGCGGCAGCCGCTTCACCAGTTCTGCCGCGAACTGCCGCTCGACGGAGGAGCGATTGAGCAGCTTAAGCGTCCGGTCGGTGACCTCAACCAGCCCTTCCCGAAGCCGGTCTTGCGCATCCAGGATGGTCCGTGCCAGCTTGGCAAGGGCACTGCACCGGCGTCCTGACCAGCTACGAGTAAGCCGCTGCCATGTCTCGTCACTCACGTACTCGGTCGCGCGCCCGATGACGACTTCCTGAGGACTGGAGCTGGCGATCAGGCCGATGCACGCCTCGGCGGCAGAGCGTACCCGCAGCTCTTCACGGCTCGGAGACAGCGGCGCTGAACGGCGCGGCGCTGATGACGCGGTTCTTGGGCGAGGCACTGCTGGTGTGCGTGCCGTGCTGCGGCGCGGACGAGTCTGAACTAATGACCACGACGGGTGATGCCTACAGCGCAGACCGGCCTCCTTGACCCGATTTCTACAACTTGTGCCGCGCTGGGTAGTCCCTCCACACCTGAACTGGACCATGCACTGAGCGTCAGATCCGATGCATTACGCAAACAATAGTCAAGTTGGCCATCCGTTGATGAAACGGGCTAGTGCGCCCCATCCTCGGATTCAGCCCGTATGCGCTGTTGACCAGAAGTCATCCACGGAACTCACCCAGGTAGCTGGACATACGCGACTCGCTACGCCAACATCGCTTCCCGGAACTCCCGCGGCCCCGGACGGGAGCGCCAGGGCATCAACGTCCGGGCCACGTCCGACAGGATGCCCGTCGTACGTTCCGACCTGGTTGCCCGCGCGATCTGCAAGGCGTCGAGGCCGACAGCGGCGGCGTCATCCGGGTGGCCGCTGAGGGCCAGCGCTGCCGCCTGTCCCGCCCCGAACAGCCCGGTGTCGCGGCGGGACAGGCTGTTCCCCGCCAGGATGTCCGCGAAGATCCCGGCTGCCCGGTTAGGCATCCCGGCCTCGGTGTAGACAGCGGCGGCACGCAGTTGCAGCGTGGCGGTGGCGACATGCAGACCAGTGGCATCATCATCCGGCGCGGTTTCACCGAACGCCATGCGGGCAGCGTCCAGCTTGCGCTCGATCACGGGCAGCGGTTCGCCGTGCGTCGCCAGGGCCAGGGCCTCCTGCTGCAACAGCTCAGCCTGGACAGATGGCGGCGCGGCCGGGCACACGCGGCTGGCGGCTTCGGCCAAGGCCAACGTCCGGGCCAAGTCGCGGCCGTCGTAGGCCATCTGCGACTTCTTGACCAGCACGTATGCCTGCATCGGGGCATCTTGGGCTTCCTGCGCCCACTCCATGGCGCGGTCGTACCAGTAGGCCGCCGATAGCGGATCATGTAAATCCCGGTACAGCCATCCAGCGAACTCCGCACCATCCGCGCCAACCGCCAGCAGTCCCCGCCGCGCCGCCGGCCGGACGTCGCGGGCGTGTTGCTGGATTGCGCCCAGGATGCCGAGCACCATCGGCAGGACACGCAGCGGTCCGAGCCGGCCGTCGTCCCCCTTGCAACGCTCGAGCTGCTGGGCGAAGGAGCCGACGACCGAACCGTCCAGGTAGCGACGGGCATCCTCCAGCGCGGCGGCCATGTGCCGCAGCTCGTCCACACCGGCAAAGGGCAGGATGCGGGCAGCCCGGCGCTCCAGTGAGGCACGGCCGGCACTGGTGATCAGGCGGTTCAGGCCGGCGGTCTCGGCGACTTCGGCGTCAATGGGCAGCGTGATCTCCCGGCCGCCCACCACGACCGGCAGGAAGATCGGCGGACGGGCTTGGGCTGGTTGCCGGGCACGCGGTTCGCCGGGCAGGTCGAACCACAGCAGCTCGGCCGGGATGCCGAGAATCTGGCTGTAGCGGATGAGCTTGCTGAGTTCTTCGGGGGCGCGGCCGTTCTCGATGCGGCTGAGCTGGGCCTGGGTCAGGCCGAGCCACGTGCCGACCAGTTCCTGGGGCAGCGTGTAGCCGTGGTGCGGGTGGTGGCGGTAGGCATAGATCACCCGGCCCATATGCCAGGTAGCCAGGGCGTCGCGCATCTGGTCGAGCGTCCAGAACTCCGGTGGGACGGCCGGCGGCCGGGCCTGGGCGTCGAGGGCGGCGCTCTGGCAGGGGCTGCACATCGCCCCGGCGTTGTCGGCGGCGAGCCGATGGCCGCAGCGTGAACAGTGCCGCAGGCGGGGCGCGGTCGTCATCGCCGGACGGCCTCCCTCTCGCGAACACCAACGCCAAGGTCAACACCACGACGGTAACACCACCGGTAGCAGGGTCTATGCGTCCCGCGTATGCCGGTCACCGCTTCGCGGTGTAGTCGCCCCGCTTTCGGCGGCAGACGCTGAGGCCGTTCGATCATCAACCCGCAATGAACCCGGGATGACACCGGTTGGACGGCCGTGCCATCAAGGGCGGCCCTCCCGGCGGCATCCCCGCGCGAAGGGGGGTTATCCCATGGCCCTCGATTTGGCTGTGCCGGTGTTCGGCCCGCCGGCGGCCGGTAAGACGACGCTGACCGCTGCCCTGTGCCAGGTGCCGGGACGGGCCGTCTTCCGCCTGCGGGAGCACGTACCGGAGACCATTCTGGCGGCCACGGCCACCAGCGCCGAACGGCTCGGCTGGATCGACGACTTCACCGTGGTCACCGCGCTGCGCGGCTACGTCGAGGCCACTGCCAGTGCCGGCATGGCGCACACGGTGCTGTTCGACAACTTCCCTGGCAGCGGCGCGCAGGTGCGCTTCTTCCTGACGGTGCTGGAGCAGCACGCCCCGGGCTGTGCGGTGCGCGCCGTGGAGCTGCTAGCGGCCACCACGACGCTGTACCGGCGGGCCTTCCAACGGCGGGTCTGCCACCGCTGCGAGCGCGACCCGATCCACGATCCCCTCCGCTCCTCGGCCTCGGAACGGCATCACACGCGAAAGTTCGAACGTTCGACGACGGGTTCCGGGAAGCCCAACGCCCAAGAGATTATCTTGAAACCGTATGGATGATTGGCGACAATCTTTTCTCTGCCTGCTTGCCCTGGTCAGGATGCCGGTTCCCCGATGGGGGCAAGCGTGTTGCCGGGGCTGTCGAGCCAGGGAGTCTGGCCTGTGGGCGTGACGGTCAGACCAAAGCGGGTGCTGTCGGGCCGGTCCAGATCGAGCCACCAGCGGTAGGCTGCGTCTAGGTCCTCCCAGAGACGGCGGGGTCCCTGGTGATAGACCCGGTGCTCGTCATCGCCGGGAAGGATAGTGGCCCATGAGCCGGAGGCAGCGTGTGAGAGTAGTACGACGCCGTCCAGGGGCCTGAGCCCGACGTTCCATCCCGGTAGAAGGAGTCCGAGTGCGAACGCGGCGGCGAACTCGGTGAACGGTTCGGTATGAAGACTCCGGGTCGTGGTGATGCTGATGTCGTCTGGGTCTTCGTCGTAGTAGGCCGCGCTTTCTGGGCTGAAAACGCGCCATAGTGGTTTGTCGTCCCGTTGGTTGCGGAGTCGCATGAACGACGCGCCGTCATGGAATCGGCCGTGCGCGCAGCCGTCTTTTTCTGTGGTCAGTCTGAGGAAGGCGCCGCGCCCGAGGCCTCCGACGAACGGGAGGACGATTTTCCCATCGGGCTGGGTCTGTTCGACCCAGGCATACGGTACGTGCAGGGCGCTCGCGGTACAGATGATGCGCTGGTAGGGGGCGTTATCGGTGTAGCCGGCGGCGCCGTCTCCGGTGATCACGCTGACGGGCAGGCCTGTTCTGCGAAGGGCCCGCCGCGCGTGCTCGGCGATTTCCTCATCTACTTCGATCGTTGTCACCCGTCCGGGGGGCGACCTGCTGTGCGATCAGCGCGGCGTTGTAGCCGGTGCCGGCACCGATCTCCAGGACGTTCATGCCCGTCTGCACGTCGAGGAGATTGAGCATCAGGGCCATGACGTCCAGAGCGCTGGACGAGCTGGTGGGGATCAGGCCCTTGCCGTCTTGTAGCTTCCCGTCGTCGACTTGGGTTATGATCCAGTTTTCGGATTCGACCAGTTCATGCCATTTCCTGGGGTTGTCGTGGCGGTTGACGGGGATTGCCCAGCCGTCCTCGTCATACGTCCAGATCACGTCTGGGATGAAGTCCGCGCGGTTCACACTGTCCCGCTTCCGGCGCGGACCCCGCACGTCTTGGTCTCTCCCGCGCTGTTGCCGTCCTTGCCGTCGCCTCCGACGGTGACCGTCCCGCGTCCGTTGCACCGTGCGCAGGTCTGCGGTTGGCGATGGCGGCCACCACCGGAGCTGCCCGAGTCGTCGCTGTTTCCGCCGCGATGTTTTCCCATGCCAATCTCCTGGCTGACTGATACGTATCGAGACAGGTGATGACCTGGGATGTAGGCGTCGAGGGTGGCGGAAGCGTGCCAACACCCGGGGCAGCTGTGCGCGCCTCGCGTATGGACAACGTCTCGATCAGCATCGTCAAAGTGTAGCCAGACGTGTACACCTTCGGTGTGACTGTCGCGGTCGCCCCGCACGCCCCTGGCCGCGTCGGCTCGTGTGCATCTCAAACCCGATCCTGTCGGCCAGAGGCTCATCGAACGGCTGCCTCCGCTGCCGCAGGGCCCGCCGATCGACATCACGTTCCGGATGGACCAGGGTGGTGCACTGACAGTCCAGGCGAAGGAACTCGTCACCGGTCAGACACCCGAGATCGAGCTGCGGATCGGAGACCTCACGTCCAAGAAGATCGCCGATGCGCGGCAGACAGTATCCCGGCTGTCCGCCGTCTGGGACGACGAACAGCCGGGCACCGTTCGGCCAGGTGTTACGCGGTCACGGTGCCGTCGACAGGGTCAGCTTTCCGCGGCGGTGTGCGGTCCTGGGCGGCCTCGTGTTCGTAGCTCTGCCACCGGCCGAGGATGTCGCGCTGCGCGAGCGCCTCAAGCCGGTCGGCCTCCTCGGGGTTGGCCATGCTGAGCCGGGCGAAGCGGGACTCGGTCGCGGCGAACTCGCTGAACGGGATCGACGGCGCCCGGGAATCGAGCGAGAACGGCTGCTCCTCCATGCGCGGATCGAACCGGTACAGGGGCCAGTAGCCGGACCGTACCGCGGCCTTCTGGTGCGCCATGCCGTTGGTCATGTTGATGCCGTGGGCGATGCAGTGGCTGTAGGCGATGATCAGTGACGGGCCACCCCAGCTGGCCGCCTCGTTGAAGGCCTTCACCGTGTGCGCGTCGTTGGCACCGAGCGCCACCTGGGCGACATACACGTCGCCGTAGGCTGCCGCGACGAGACCGAGGTCCTTCTTGCGGGTCCGCTTGCCGCCGACGGCAAACTTCGCGACGGCTGCCCGCGGCGTCGACTTCGACGCCTGCCCGCCGGTGTTGGAGTATCCCTCGGTGTCGAGGACAAGCACATTGACGTCGCGCCCGGAGGCGAGCACGTGGTCGAGGCCACCGAAGCCGATGTCGTACGCCCAGCCGTCGCCGCCGACGATCCACACGCTCTTCGCGACGAGGTCGTCGACGAGGGCGTCCAGCCGGGCGCTGTGGTCGACGCCCCCCAGCCGGCGTCGTAGTTCAGCCACCCGGGCCCGCTGGTCGAGGATGCCGGCCTCGGTGGACTGGTCGGCGTCCAGGATCGCGTCGACGAGCTGGTCGCCGAGCAGCGCGCCCTCGGCGCGCAGCAGACGGCGGGCCTCCCGGGCCCGGGCGTCCAGCGCGAGGCGCATGCCCAGGCCGAACTCGGCGTTGTCCTCGAACAGGGAGTTCACCCAGGCCGGGCCGCGGCCATCGGCGTTGGTCGTCCACGGTGTGGTGGGCAGGTTTCCGCCGTAGATGGACGAGCAGCCGGTGGCGTTGGCGACCACGATGCGGTCGCCGTACAGCTGGGTGAGCAGCTTCAGGTAGGGCGACTCGCCGCAGCCGGCGCAGGCGCCGGAGAACTCGAACAGCGGTTCCCGCAGCTGCGAACCGCGGACAGTGGTCGCCGAGGCCAACCCCGGCTCGACCGCCGGCAGGGTCTCGTGAAAGGCCCAGCTGATCCGTTCCTCATCGAAGCGGGAGGCGGCGTCGACCATGTCGAGGGCCCGGTGGTCGGGCATCTCGCGGCTCTTCGCCGGGCAGGCCTCGACGCAGACACCGCAGCCGGTGCAGTCATCCGGCGCGACCTGGATCGTGAGCCGGTACTCGCCAAGCCGGGGATCCTTCGGGCGGGTGTGGCGGAATGATGCGGGGGCCTCGGCGAGGCGGGCCGGGTCGAACAGGGTCATCCGGATCGCCGCATGCGGGCAGACGATCGCGCACTTGCCGCAGCTGACACACAGGTCGGGATCCCAGACCGGTAGTTCGCGGGCGATGCCGCGCTTTTCGTACCGGGCCGTGCCCACCGGGAAGGTGCCGTCGGCCGGCAGGGCGCTGACCGGGAGCTGGTCACCCTCACCGGCCATGATCCGCGACGTGACCTGCCGGACGAACTCAGGCACATCACCGACCAGACGTCGGCGCACGGTTCCGCTGACCGCACAGCCGCGCAGGTCGACCTCGCACAGTGCGTTCAGCGCCGCGTCGATGGCCGCGGCGTTGCGACGCAGCATCTCCTCACCGCGCTTGCGCTGGCTGGCGAGGACGCCCTTCTTCACCGCGGCGACCGCCGCGTCCGCCTCGAACAGGCCGGACAACCGCAGGTAGCAGGTCTGCAGCACGGGGCTGACGATGCCGGGGATGCCGGCCGTCGCCGCCACCTGGTCGGCGTCGACGACAAACAGCCGGGCGTCCCTGTCCAGCAGGTGCCGCTGGGCCTCGGTGGGCAGGTGC
>NZ_CAKJTO010000097.1:0-17124 GCF_917627405.1 Protofrankia sp. Cj5 | reverse complement strand
GAGCATGATCGGCCAGTATCTGGCCGGCGGTGTCCTCGGTGACGGCCATCCCGACCCGCTGGAGCACACCGGCCGCCAGCTCGTAGGGCAGCGGCCGGGTCAGCGTGGCGGTGAACACCGCCTGTCCCATCACCCGCGGGCTGGTCACCATCGGCTGCATCACCTTGTCGTGCAGCCGCCGCCAATGATCCCACTCCCGGTCCAACAGATACCCCGACAGTGCGGCCGGATCAGCCGGGGCCGCCCGCCCGGCCCGGGCCGCGTCCACCCCGACCAACGCCGCCATGTGCACCGTCAGCACCAAGGCGAACGCGTCATCGTCGTCCAACCCGGCCGGCGGGCCGACCGGGGCGCCTGCCACGCCGAGCAGTTCGGCGAACCGGGCCGCCGCCGCGGTGAACAACGCGGCCCGGGTCGTCCCTCCCGTCGCGACCGGACCGAGCCACTGCACGGTAGCCGTGACATCCTGCTCACCGAGCCGGTACGCCAACGACCGCCACCAGCCCGCCGCCGGCCGAGCCAGCAACACCACCCGGACCGGCACCCCGGCCGGTAGCCGCCGGTCCGCCAGCAGCGCGAACACCTCCGGTAGCGGCCACCGCTCGGCGTAGTCGACGACGATAAGCACGCCACACCCAGCCGGTAGGGGGGCCTCGCCCGCCGTCAGGCTCGGCTCCTGGCGGGCCGCCCACACCCCCCACCCCGCCGCGGCGGACTCGGCGGCGAACTGCGCCGCCAGCCGGGTCTTGCCCTGCCCGCCCGGACCGTGCACCAGCCGTACCGCCAGCCCCGGCCCGCCGTCACGCCAGCCCGCCAGGTCGGCGAGTTCACCCGTACGGCCAGCGAAGGGCACCAGCCGGTACCGGGCCGACAGCAACCGGCTCGGCGCCTCCCACCCCGACTCCGGCGGCACCGGCACCTCGATCGGGAACGGCACCAGCTGATATCCCGGCTGCGAGCCGGAGAAATACTGATTCTCCGCCACATAAAGATCACGGTTGGCGGTGTTGTACTGGTCACCGGACACCATCAACCACCGTCCGCGACCCGCCGTCACCGTGCCTCAGGCATCCGGCCGGTGGCCACCCGCCCCGTAGAACACCTGCGAGCCGTGCCCCACCACATAATTATCTCGGCCCGCAATGTTGTTCTGCACCCACGACTGGTCCACCGCCGGCAACGCGGCCCGGGTCTGGTCCGCCCACGCCCGGAACTCCTCCCGGGCGTCGGGGAACTCCGCGAGGAGATCGGTGAGCCGTACCTGCCACACCGGCGCAACCTGACCGCGCAGCCGTTCCCGCTCACCCGGCGGGGCCTCCGCGAGCGTCGCCGCGTCCTCGTCCAGCCAGCCCTCGGCCAGCTCTTGCCGGCGCCGCCCCGCCCGCCCGAACAGACCCACCACCCCGTCACGCGCCGACTGCCAGGCATCGGTGGCCACCGCGGCCACGAGCGCGGCACTGCCGGACGCCGCCAACGGTGTGATCCACTCCGCAACCATCGCAGGCCCCCTCCAACACCGGTTGCTACCCGCCGCCACAGATCTACCACGTAACGACCCAAACGGAAACTCGCCCCCCACCATGTCGACGATCCGACACCCGCAGACCAGCGGACGACCCGCACCGCCCCGGCAAGCAGAGGTCGCGGCATGCCATTCCCGTGCCAGTAGCACCGGTCAGCATGTGGCCCGGTCGGCCAGGGCGGGTACCGAACCGCCGCGGACCTGGGCGGGGGCGCTCTGGTGCAGGTCAGCGGCAGCCGTGGCACATGTTTCCCAAGCTTGTGGCGTGGACTGCACCGGCACTTGCTCCGATCCGTCCGGGTGTACCCATCCCTGTACCCGAGCCGGCGGACATCGGCGGACAGGCACGGACACTAGCGGACGCGCACCGCAGGTCAGCGGACGTCCACGTACATGGGCGGACGGTCTGCCTTGCTCTTGTAATCGAACGGTTAGGGGTTCGAATCCCCTCGCCTGCTCTGCGGAGCAGGCCCCTGGCCGGGGTTTCTCTCGACTGAAGGCATTTGGGTTGAGTTGAGGTCGGTCCGGTAGCGTCGGCTGCCGTGAAGGTCTCGGAGATCCTAAAGGTGATCAAAGCCGATGGATGGGTACTTAGTCGTACCCGTGGAAGCCACCGTCAATTCACACATCCAAGGAGACGGGGAGTCGTCACAGTTGCCGGAAAGCCCAGCGACGACCTTCACCCCAAGACGCGAGAGAGCATCCTGAGGCAAGCTGGACTGAGGAACGGCGGGTCAGCCGCCGATGACGCTTCGAGGGAGGAAGGATCATGAGTAGCTATTTGATCGTGATCGAGGGTGACGGCTCGACTAACTACAGTTCGTATGCCCCAGATCTACCAGGCGTAGCCGCCACTGGCGACACTCCCGAAGAATGCGAAGCCGAGATGCGCGACGCCATTGCCTTTCACATCGAGGGCCTACGCCTCTCAGGTGAACTCGTACCGCCACCAACTAGCCGTGGCGTGACGGTCGAAGTTGCTGCTTAATTACGTGGCACCGCACGGGCCTTGCAGAATCGCCGGGCTTTGCTGGTCATCCATGACGAGTAATTGACGAAGCGGTTCGAGCCGAGCCAGGGAGAGCATGAATTCGACGCCACCGATGGCAGCCACGATGGCAGCCCAGCCCGTTGACGACCACGGACGCCGGCGTATGTCCGCGGACGAGGCCAGACCCGTGACCTGTACCGACGGACGTCAGCGGACATAGGCGGACGAAGCACACGGCAGCTCATAATCCGCCGATTCGTCGTGCGTGCTCGTCCGCAACCCCGGCCCGCCACCTGACAGTAACGCTGATGGCAATGGCAGCGGACGACCACGGACCGCACATGAAAGGCGGACGTTTCGCGGGTGGTGATCCCGACCTTCGGCCGGGAGGCTCGCCGCCAGGCAAGTGGCCGGGTTCCACGACCGCGTCAAGGGCGCGCTACGCGCGGTCCTCCGGACTGGCCTTCGGCCACCCTTGACCCGGCCGCTCCACCCGGACGAAAGCAGCAGTTACGGCAGGGGCGAGGCCCCTGCACCCCGGGATGGGCTGCCCCGCTTCGCACCGCCGCGCGCATTCCAGCCCAGGCCCTGTCCGAGAACGGCAACCGGACGGGTCGCCGGACCCGCGGAACCGTTCCGCGCCTGTTCCGTGAGCCCTTGTCGAGCGCCGGATTCGGTGGGACCCAGTGAGACTCACGACCAGGATCCGTCCCGGGCGTCAGCGCAGGTCAGCGGTGGTCTTCCCAAGTCACCGATATAACGATCAAAGTCGGTTCCGGACCACCACGAGCATTTCAAGACCGCCGCCGTCTCCGCTATGTCAACGACCTGAATTGATCAGCCGTTTGGACGGGGCGGCGTCACCGTTGCCGCGCTGGCGGGCCGCGCGAATGCCACGGATGCCGAGCCAGCCGACCACCGAGCCGATCGCCAGCGAGACGACGGTCAGAACCAGGTGGACAGTGAAGAAGCCGGTCGGACCGTCGCCCCAGGAACGATCATCCTTCCACACGTTCCGAAGGAAATTCGGCCAGATCGCCCATGTCCAGACGCCAACCGCGATCAAGAACCAGGACGCACGCTTCGAGAGAGTCACCCGTCCAGCTTCGCACCCCCGGCGGCGGACGAGCCGCCCTAACACCGTCACACTACGCGAAGACAGACACGCCCAGCGAGACCACTACCTAGGTCATAAATGAATGTTCTACAACGTCGGCCAGATCATCCAGGACCAGACACCCACCGCGACCAGGAACCAGGAAGCCTTCTTCGACAGCGTCACCCCACCACCTTCGCACCCGTCGCGGCCTACTGGTGATCATTTGTCGTCTCCCGCGCGGGCCCTGGGGCGGCGCTGGGAGCGTCGAGGTAGATGAAGCCGTAGGCCTCGTCACGAAAGGGGATCCCAGCGGCCCGCAGGGCATCGTCCCAGTCGCCGGTGCACGCGGGGTCCGCGCCTTCGCTGCCGTGGTCGGCGGTCAGCAGGATGGCGGTGTCGTCGGTGAGCCCGCGCGCGTCGAGCAGGTCGAGGAAGGCCCCCAGACGCCGGTCGGCGTCAATCATCGACGCGCGGGCCTGCGGCGAGTAGGGCCCGCCGCCGTGGTGCCCGGTATCGGTCAGCGTCGTGTTCCACCACATGAACGCGGGCGGCTGCGCATCCCCGCCCCACAGCTGCTCAACCTGCGTGAGACCGAGCGCGTCCACCTGGGTCGACCAGGCGTAGTCCGGGTCGGCCTCGACCCACCGCGCGGTCGCGTACGGGTCGTCCTGTGCCGAGGGCAGATGCTCACCCAGGCCGCTGGCGCCATCGCCGCCGTTCATCGAGCGGACCAGCGCGAAAGTCGAATAGGTCGCGCCCCGGTCGACCGGCTCGTTCACACACGCCGTCGACACGCCCGGACGTGCCGCCGCGATCGCCTCGAAAATCGTCCATACGCCGTCCCGGAGCTGGTCGCACGCCACATGCCAGGTGGACGAGTCGTTGGCGATGATCCGGCGCCCGGTCTCGCGGTCGAAGTAGACGTTGTTCAGGATGCCGTGCCGTCCCGGGCCCACCGCGGTCAGCGCCGAGGTGTGGTTCGTGAGCGTGACGCTCGGGAACTCGGCGATGGCACCACCGGCCAGGGCACACCCCCGCGCCAGCAGGCGCGCAACGGCCGGCAGCTCACCCGTGCCGGCCATGTTCAGCAGATCATTACAGTTCGCGCCATCCCAGAGCAGCCCGACGACATGGCGGGCGCCCGGCTCACAGAGGTCCGCGAGCGGCCGGCCGTCGATCTCTGCCCCTTGCGGGCCCGTCATGGACGCCCCGGCCAGCAACGCCAGGGTCGGCGCGATGTCAACGGTGCGGGCGAAGCGGTCGAGCATGCCCCGCCCACGGACCCCGGCCCCGGACAGCAGCAGCGGTGCCCGGGACTGGCCCGCGTCCAGCGACCCGTGCTCACCCAGGTGGCCGCCGCGTTCCGGCCAGTGGTGCGCGGCGCTGTGGACGACCACGATGTCCGGTGACCGGTGCGGATCGGCGAAGGCCGAGGCGAGCCGTACGCCGGCAAGCGGGTAGGAGTTGCGGCTGTTCGGCGGTGACGGATCATCCAGCGCCGCAGCCATGGGAACACCGTGCATCGGGTCCTGCACGGCCACCGGATCGTGCCCGCGCAGGACCTGCCAGGGGCCGGTCGGGTCGGCGAGGGCAACCCTGGAAGCGCCGCCAGCGTTGGCGACGGTAAGCCAGCCGTCACGGACCCACGCGACGACATCCACGATGCCGGCGAGATCCGGGTGGGTCAGGACTGCGACCGCGGCGGACAGGCTGTCACCGTCAGCCCTGACGTGGACCTGATTGCCCGTGGTCAGGGCTGTGTCGTGAGCACCGGTCTGGACCGGGAACGTGCGCTGGCTGCTGGGCACGATCAAACACTACCGGCACGCCATGGCCCGCCAGGAGACATTCCGATCAACGCCCCCTGATATTTCAGAAAGGCGCTTGGCGGCCGCCGCCGGCAGGCCCTGGATGAACGTCCGGCGGCGACCGCTTAGGCGGCGACAGTCTTGCGAGGCCGGCCGCGGGGCCGCTTGCGGGGGACGACTGTGCCTGTTACCACAAGCTCACCGCCCCACACGCCCCAGGGCTCGCACCGGTCGAGAGCGGCGGCCAGGCAGGCAGGCCGCAGGGGACACCCCTGGCAGACCGCCTTCGCCGCCTCGACATCCCGCGGGGACTCAGCGAAGAACAGGTCCGGATCCACGTCCCAGCACGGCAAAGCCAGCCGGTCCCGCTCGATCCGAGAAACGATCAATGGGTCAAACACCGGCGTCATCTCCGATATTCATTCAGGAATCGGTTACGGAAGGTTCGGTCAAGCTCAACTCGTCAGACCGTGAGACGACAAAGGCCGCGGTCCCATCCGGGATCCGCGGCCTCGAAGTCGGCGCTCTGCGGCTTGTCAAGCCAGCGGCAAACCTCGAAGCGGACCCGAAAGATGGAGCGTGGCTATCGCCCATGCCTGGATGGGGTTCACAAAGGACGATGCGCGACGGACGGCGGCACGCGGCCTGAACCGATTCGGCGGGCGGACGAACGCGTCGATGGCCCCAGTGCTGCTCACAGGGACCACCTCCTTACGTTGACGTCAGCGACGGACAGGCACTTCCAGTGCTCGCTGAATACGGTAGAAGGCTGCCTCCACCGAGGCAACCTATTTTTTGGAGCGTCGGCAACAGGAAAATAGATCAAGAACCCGGGCTGGGGTGCGTGCATCGCGAGGTAACGCGGGGAGCCACCGGAGGCATCGGGTGGCGACCGACGAGCCGGGGTACCCGTGCGGCGCGCGGCGATGGATGGGAAACGATGAGGCGAGGTGCGTGCCCCAGCCCCGCTCCTTGATCCATACCCCTGTTGCCGGGCGCTCTAAAGAGCAAGGCTGATCACCCGGATGACGGCGACGGGACGGACGCGGGCAGCGCCCGCCCGTCGACAAGAGCCAGCACGTCCTCGCCGTAACGGTCGAGCTTGGCCTGGCCGATGCCGGGAATACCGGCGAGCTGCGCGACATCGGCGGGCCGGCGCTCGGCGATCGCCATCAGGGTCGCGTCGGTGAGCACCACGAATGCCGGCGCGCCCTGCTCCTTCGCCCGAGCTGACCGCCAGGCGCGCAGCCGCTCGAACAGCGCCTGGTCGACGTCGGCGGGGCAGTCCTCGCATCTGCCCACCCTGGCCGCCGGACCCGCCAACGGGCGTCCGCACACCCGGCAGCGGACCGCGGAGCGATTCCGTGACCGCTGCCCGCCGGTGCCGCGCTCGCCCGCGTCCCCCGTGCCCGCCCGAGCCGACGCGCCCGGCGCCGCGGCCGGGCGCGGCATGAGCCCGTCAAGGAAATGCGAGGGCTTGCGGGATCTGCGGCCGCCCTCGTTACGGGCCAGCGCCCACGACAGGGTCAGGTGTTCCCGCGCCCGGGTGATACCGACGTAGAGCAGCCGACGCTCCTCCTCGATCTGCGCGGGGGTCTTGGCATGGATGATCGGCAACGTCCCCTCGACGAGACCGACGAGAAAGACCGCGTCCCACTCAAGGCCCTTTGCCGCGTGCAGGGAGGCGAGCGTCACCCCCTCCACTGTGGGGATGTGCTGGTGCGCGGCACGGTCAGCGAGATCTGCCACGAACCGCTCGAGAGATGCCTCGGGATCAGCCGCCACCATGTCATCGGCCAGGCGGGCGAGCGCGGCCAGGTTCTCCCATCGCTCCCGCTCGGCGCCCGAGCCATGCGGCGGGTCGTCCGAGCGCCATCCCACCGCGGCGAAGACGTCACTGACCTGGGCGACCAGGCCGTCCGGCTGGTCACCTTCGGCCGAGCGCAGCGCCGCCCGCAACAGTCGCACCGCCTCGATGACCTCAGGCCGGTCGAAGAAGCGCTCGCCGCCCCGGACCAGATAGGGGATGCCGGCGGCGGCGATCGCGCTCTCGTAGGCCTCGGACTGGGCGTTGACCCGGTACAGCACAGCCATCTCGCTGGCCGGCACACCCGCGGCCAGGAGCGCGCGGATACGGCCGGCGATGGCGGCGGCCTCCTCGGGTTCGCTGTCGTGCTCGCTGAAGACCGGTACCGGGCCGTCCGGACGCTGTGCGAGGAGTTTCAGCGGCTCGGATGGGGCCGGCTGCCCGGCCGCGCCGGCACGCGCGATCAGCCCGTTGGCCAGCGCGACGACCTGCGGGGTGGAGCGGTAGTCACGCACGAGACGGACCACGTGCGCGGCTGGGAAGCGGCGGGGGAACTCCAGCAGGTGGCGCGGGGACGCCCCGGTGAACGAGTAGATCGTCTGATTCGCGTCCCCGACCACGCAGAGGCTGTCCCGCTCGCCGAGCCAGGCATCGAGCAGGCGCTGCTGCAGCGGGTTGACGTCCTGGTACTCGTCCACCACGAAGTGCCGGTACCGGGACCGCAGCTCGTCCGCGACCCAGCGATGCTCCTCGATCACCGCTGCCGCCAGCAGCAGCAGGTCGTCGAAGTCGCGCACGCCCGCGTCCCGCTTGACCGCCTCATACGCGGCGTACAGGTCGGCGATCACCTCCGCGGGATGCGTGGTCTCGCGCGCCGCGGCAGCCGCGGCGGCTGGGTAGTCCGCGGGGGTGAGCAGAGTCGCCTTGGCCCACTCGATCTCACCGGTGAGGTCCCGGAGCTCCGTCCGGCTCGGGGTGAGGCGCAGCCGGCTGGCGGCCCGCGCGACCAGCGCGATCTTGCTCTCCACGAGCCTGGGCAGCGCCGCTCCTGCCACCTTCGGCCAGAAGTACCCGAGCTGCCGCAACGCGGCCGCGTGGAAAGTTCTCGCCTGCACTCCGGCGGCACCGAGCGCCCGCAGCCGCCCCCGCAGCTCGCCCGCGGCACGCGTGGTGAAGGTCACAGCAAGGATCTGACCGGCTGGGAGTGCCCCCGTAGCGACCAGGAAGCCGATCCGATGGGTGATCGTCCGGGTCTTGCCCGTGCCCGCGCCAGCCAGGACGCAGACCGGGCCGATCGGGGCGAGCACGGCGGACCGCTGCTCCGGATCAAGCGTCTCGACCAACGCCTGAGCCTCACCCGCCACCGGCCGGGCGGGATCGTCATCCCTCGGTGGGACCCTCGAACCGGCCATAGAGGGGACCGTAGCCGTTCCCACCGACGGGAAGCGACACGGCCGCGCCGTGGTTATGAAGATTTGTTCCGCCATCGCGGCAGAAAGGGCTGTTCGTGCTAACGATCTACACGACATCGTGGTGCGGCTACTGCGTCCGCCTCAAGCGCCAGCTCGACGCGGCCGGGCTGGCGTACGTGACAGTCGACATCGAGGAGAACCCGGAAGCCGAGCGGATCGTCCGGACCGCGAACAACGGGAACGCAACGGTACCCACCGTTGTCTTCGCCGACGGCACCGCGTTGACGAACCCGAGCTTGCGCCAGGTTACCGAGAAGGTCGCTTCTGCCGCATAAAGGATACACAGAGCAACAGCTACCTTGATTTCCACGCTCACCGAACGCCCGTGGCACCAGATTGGAGGACGGTGTCCGTCACTGCCCGTGAAGTTTGTGGCAGAGTTCGGGCTGTGTCGTCAGTACCTTCAGCACGTATGTGGAGCGCGGTCGATGCCGCGCTGCAGGCCGCGGGTGCCGTCCACCGGATGGAAGCGACGGCCTTCGTGGCCCTGTCGGCCTCGACCGCGACCTACCGGCGGACGACGGGCGCTCTGCCCGGCCTCGCCGATGGCTTCACCCTGCCCCGGGGTGAAGCCATCGGCGCGCGGGTACTCGACGGCGCGCCCGTGGCTCTGAGCGAGGTGACCAGTGATCCGGCGGTCGCCGGCACGGACGAGCCGGCGCGGCTCGGGGTGCGCAGCTACGTCGCCGTCGCGGTCCTGGGTGGCGATGGCCGGTTACACGGCCTGCTGATCGGGCTGGATCGAGCGCAGGTCGCCCTCGCGCCATCCATGATCGTAATGCTGCGCGGCATTGCCGGTGCTCTCGGCACCGTCATGGACGATGCCGAGAGCACCGAGCCGGCCGAAGCCGGCGGGCGAACCGAGAACGGCCCGCCCGCACCGTCACCAGCGGAATCCGGCACAGCGGCGCGGCTGAGCCAGCCCGCCCGGCGGCGGCCGTCCCCAGGCGCGCCGGACAACGGGCCGTCCGCCGGCCGCCCCGAGGCCGAGATGCGCCTGCGTAGGTCGCCGGCCGGGTGGATCGTGGAAGGTCCGGGCGGTGACGTGCGGCCGGTCGGCGACCTGCTGTCCGCGATGGTCCTCGCCGATCTGCTTGCCGAGGACCTCGCGCCGCCTGGTCGGCCCCGGCGTCCCGATCATGATCTGACCGAGATCGAACGGCTGCGGCTGTCGGTCGTCCAGCTCGAGCATGCGCTGGCCTCACGGGTCATCGTCGAGCAGGCGATCGGAGTGCTTGCCGAACGTCACCGCATCCGTCCGAGGGAGGCGTTCGAACGGCTCCGCCGGACCGCCCGCGGCATGGGGCGGCGCGTGCACGAGCTGGCCCGGCAGGTGGTCGAGTCGGTCGCCGACCCGCGGGCGGTCCTGCCCGGAGAACTGGCCGGCCGGGGCGGTGCCAGCCCTCGACCGACACCGCCCCGGCCGAATCCGTCCCGCCGCTGACCGAGTGAGACCCGGTCAGCGGCAACGGCCAGCGGTCAGCGACAACAGTCAGCGGTCAGCGGTCACGAGCTCGGTGAGGCCGCTGACCGCGGCGGAAATCTTCTCCGCGTCCCCGACCAGCACGGTCACCAGCTTTGCCGGCGCCAGCACCCGTGCCGAGACCGCCAGCACGTCCTCGGGCGTCACACCCTCGAGCGCCACGGGATGGTCACGCAGGTACTCGACGCCGATACCGGCGCCAGCCAACGCCGACAGCGTCGAGGCAAGCCCTACGGCGGTGGCCGTGGACAGCGCCAGCGTGCCGACGGCGTACTGGCGGGCCGCGTCCAGCTCATCAGCGGCCACGGGCAGCACAGCCATCCGCCCCAGCTCATAGAAGATCTCAAGCAGCGCCGGCGCGGTCACGTCCGTTGCCACGTCCGCGGTCACCGTGAAACGGGCTCCCGCAACCGGATAGTCGACCGAACTGCGTGGCGAGTAGGTGTAGCCCTTGTCCTCACGGATGTTGGACACCAGGCGTGAGCTGAAGTAGCCGCCGAAAACGGTGCTCGCGAGCCGCTGTGCGGCGTACGCGGGGTCGTGGCGGTCCACGGCCGGCCCGCCGATGCGGATGTTCGTCTGCACGGCACCGGGCCGATCAATAATCATGACGGGGCCGTGGACCAGCGCCGGCAACGGTGGCGTGGGATCGGCCCGCGTGCCGGCCCACCCGCCGAACGCCGCCTCGACCTGGTCGAGCGCGGCCCGCGGATCGACATCCCCGACAAGGGTCAGGATCGCACCCGTCGGTGACACGCGCTCGGCATGCAGGGCACGCACCTCGGCCTCGGTCACCGTGGCGACCACGTCCGGCGCGGGCGTGTCGCTGCCGTAGGGATGGTCGCCGTACAACCGGCGCAGCAGGCCCTCCCTGGCGATCACCGCGGGCTGGCTGCGGGCGATCGTGACCTCCTCGACGACCCGCTCCCGTTCACCGGAGAACTCGCTCGACGGGTAGACCGCCCCGGTGAGCACCTCGGCGATCAGATCGAGCAGGGGAACGAGATTGGTCGCGAGCGCGGAGCCGACGACGGCGAGCCGGTCCGCGTCCACCCCGGTCGAGAGCGCTCCGCCCAGCGCCTGGACGGCCGTGGCGAGCTCGACCCGGTCCCGCGACTGGGTACCGGTGAACAGGGTTTCGGCGAGCAGCTCGGCGCAGGCCTGATGCACGGCGCCACGACCGGTGAACGGAATGCGCAGCCGCACCTCCACCAGTGGCACACTGGCCCGCCGGACCACCAGTACCCGCAGCCCGCCTGGCAGCATCCGCTCGGCCACCGCGGGAAGATCGGCCGCAACGGTCGGCGCCACCGGCGGGATAAGAACGGTCCCGGTGCCGCCGCGCAGATCAACCTGGCTCATGACGCCGCTCCGGCGCGCAGCTCCAGCACCGACCGGCCCTGAGCGCGCAACGCCGCCGCCGCCGCCCGCACCCCGTCCGAGGTCACCGCGCCGACCAGACCGGGCAGTTCGTTGATCAGTTCGGGACGGCCGCGGTGCAGCTCGAAGGCGGCCATGCCCAGCGCCCGGCCGAGCGCGTCGTCAGCCTCACGTAGCAAGCCTGAGACGATCCGGGCCTGCACGCGGGCGAGCTCGCCCGGTTCCAGGCCGTCAGCGGTGATGCGGTCGAGTTCCTCGTCCACCGCGGTGAGGATCGCCGCGCTGGACGACTCAGCCGGATGGCGCGCCTCGAAGGTGAGCAACAGCGGGTCCCGCTGGTCGAACGGGTCCCCGAAGGTGCCGAGGTAGGTACTGACACTGATCACTGATCGGTCCTTCTGCACGAGCCGCCGCTCCAGACGGCTTGCGTCACCGGCGGACAGGACATGGGTGAGCACGTCATAGGCCAGGAAGGCCGGTAGGTCCGCCGTGGGGTCGGGCACCCGGTAGCCGACGGCAAGCGCGGGCCGGGGGGCCAGCGGGTCGGTCAGGACAGCGCGCCGGTCCTCCGTACGCACCGGCTCGGCAAAACTCGGCCGGACCGGCACCGGACGGGGCGGGATCCCCGCGAAGTAACGATCGATCATCCTGAGCGCGTTCTCGGTGTCGAAGTCACCGACGACGGTGAGCACGGCGTTGCCAGGCGCGTAATACTTGTCGAAAAAGTCCTCGGCATCGTCCAGACTCGCCGCCTGGAGCTCATGGAAGTCGCCGTAGCCGTTGTGCGTGTTCGGGAAGGTGTCGAACGCGACAGGTGGGAGCGTGATCCATGGAAAGCCGCCGTAGGGGCGGTTCATGACATTCACCCGGATCTCCTCCTGGACAACCGCGATCTGGTTGTCCAGGTTCTCCCGAGTGATCCGCGGAGCGCGCATCCGATCGGCTTCCAGGAACAGCGCGCGTTCCAGCGCCCCGGACGGCAACAACTCGTAGTAGTCGGTGTGATCCGGGTGTGTGGAGCCGTTGAACATGCCCCCGGCTGCCTGCACGTACTTCGGATGTTCGGCCTTCCCGACATTCTCGCTGCCCTGGAACATCAGATGCTCGAACAGGTGCGCGAAACCGGTACGGCCTTCGGGTTCGGAGCGGAAACCGACGTCGTAGTGGACAGCCACCGCGACGACCGGTGCCGTGTGATCCGGGGCCAGTACGACGCGCAGGCCGTTGGCGAGCGAGGTCTTCTCAACCGGATAGGAGGGCGCCGGCAGCGAAACGGCGATCGTGTTCGTCTCGGTACGAGGGGGCACGGTTGGCAACGCTACTGCTCCCGCGCCGTTGATGGTTCTGGTCCTGGATGATCCGCGCCACAAGGCCACAACCGCTGGGATCTGTTGCTTGCGAAGAATCCCGTCAGGGCTGGACCGGGGCTCCCATCGGCGGGCATGACCCGTCGATCAGCGCATGTTGCGGCTTCCCGCCGCCACCATGACCAGAACCGCGGCCACGGCGACCTGGAGAGCGAGGGTGAGAAGCCAGCTGGCGTCAATCCCCCTGGCCACGATCAGGCCGATCGCGGCGCCGACAAGCCCGACCAGAATGGTCATCAGGCAGCCGATAGCCTGCCGGCCCGGCACGACCAGACGCGCGAGAACGCCGATGATGACGCCGGTGACCACAGCGCTGAACAAACCGGTCGGCACGTCCACGATGCCTGATTATCCACTACGGCCGGCCGGAGGCAATGCCGGCCCGAAGCGCGGCCGGCCTTCCTCGCGACGGTCGATGAGACACCCTGGCAGCGTGACCACCCGGAGTAGAGTGCGCCCGATGCAAACTGTTCCAGGAGGACAGTTTCCTTCTGATCTAGCCGATATCCTGCGACTCGAGCTCGTAACCCTGAGCGATGACCTGATCGCGGCTATCGCGCGCGAGGTACCGGCGTACGCACGTCCGCTGGAAGGCTCCTTCGGCCGCGGTGTCCACCAGGGTGTTGAGGAGGCCCTGATGCGCTTCCTCACCGTGGTCGGCACGCACTCGTGCGGCCCGCCGGACCTGGCCACCAGCCGCGAGGTCTACGTCCGGCTGGGACGCGGCGAGTTCCGCGCCGGCCGCTCCCTGGACACGCTGCTCGGTGCCTACCGGGTCGGCGCCCGGGTCGCCTGGCGCCGGCTCGCGAACGCGGCACGACACGGCGGGCTGGACGCTGACGGGCTCGTGTCGCTGGCCGAGACGATGTTCGCCTACGTCGACGGGATCTCCGGTGCCACCGCCGAGGGCTACGCGCTGGCACAGTCCCAGGCGGCGAGCGAACGCGGCCGGCTGTGGGACCGGCTCGGCGAGTTGCTGCTGTCGGGCGGTAGCCCGGTGACGATCGAACACACCGCTCGTGCCGCCTCCTACCGGCTGCCCGACATCCTCGCCGCGGTCATCGTGCCGGGGCCAGCGAACGCGGACACGAACGCGGACACGAACGCGGACACGAGCGCGGACGGCCAGGAGGAGCGGGTGAACCACCGCGTCGGATGCCTGGCCCTGCCGCCCGACGCCCCCCGCGCCATCAAGGGTGATGACATCTGGATGTTCATCGGCGACCCGGCCGGCCCCGGCCGCCGGAGATGGCTTGAACGCGCGCTGGCGGGTCTCGGCGCCATCGTCGGCCCAGCCGTCCCGTGGCCCGAGGCGTCCGCGAGCGCGGCCAGAGCGGCCTTCGCCCGAGGCGTCCGTGACCGCGGCGCGCTGCCTGGAGCGCCGGACGGCCCCGGCGAGCCGTTGTTCACCGACGACCACCTGGCCCAGCTGCTGCTCGCCCAGGACCCGGCGCTGCTTGCCGACCTCACCAGCCGGCGGCTCGCCCCGCTGGACGGGCTGCCCGCCAAAGTCCGTGCGCGCCTGGCGGAGACCCTGTTGCTATGGCTGCGGCTGCGGGGGCAACGTGGCCGGATCGCGGCCGAGCTCCAGGTCCACCCGCAGACGATCCGTTACCGGTTGAACCAGCTGCGTGCCCTGTTCGGCGACGGCCTGGACGACCCGGACGTCCGCTTCGAGCTCGAGCTCGTCCTGCGCGCCAGCCCGTGCCGGTCACCGTGACGCCCTGGGCGCGGCGGGTCATGCCCACGGGTATGCCAGCCGGCGCCCAGGCTGGTCAGTCGCTGGCGGGAGTGGGCTTGGGACCGCTGCTGCGCATGTTGACGAAACGGCCGAGCAGATCGAACCAGAACGGCGCACCCAGCGAGAGCGCGAGCGCGGTGAGCAGCCACCCGAAGATCTTCAACGCCCAGCCACCCGTGTCATCGGGAATCCGCCGGGGATCCGAACGGTCGGCACCGGCCCCGCTCCACCCCAGCGGGAGGCGCAGCGCCGCCGCGTCCCGGACGGCGTTCACGGCCCGGTTCGCGGCATCCTCGGCGTTGGCGGCGGGTGCGGTGGCCGCCGTGGCCGACACCAGCTGGGTGGACGCGGCCTCCACCGCGGCGGTCCGCAGCGACCGGTTCTCCCACAGCGCGTTGGTGAGAGCGACCGCGTCCAGGTTCAGCACCAGGGTGAGCAGCAACGCGTAGACGAACAGAAACCGCGTGACGCGCCTCTTGTACCAGCCCGACAGCCTGTCCATCGTGTCGTCGTACCATTCGGCGAGCTCGGCGATGATCCGATCGCGGTCGTGGCCCGCGCGGGTGACGATGCCGATCAGCGCTGATCGGAGCGGGGCGTCCGCGGGCAGCTTGGCCACCTCGTCCAGCAGCGGCCCGACCGGTTCCGCGGCGGCGAGCCCGACGATCGACACGGCGATCCGGCGGCTTTCCTCGGTGGCCGCCGGGGAGGCGGCAAGCGCCTCGGACAGCGCGGCCGCGCTGACATCGGTCAGCGACCGGTGCGCCTCGCGCAGGGCCGGGAGCGCCGCGTCGGGAATCGTGAGGCGGTCCATCCGAGCGAGCAGCACCCGCGCGGGCGGTTCCAGCATGTCGAGCACGCCGCGCGCGAATGCCACCGACGGGATGTACGACGGCAGCCGCATCCGGCGGGCCCGCCGCCAGGCGCTGGCCGAGACCGGCGCGGTCCCTATGTCCGGCGCCTCTCCCGCATGCCTGCCCGAGCGCAGTCCCCGCAGCGGGCCGTCGAGGAGCTGGGCCGTCCGGCTGATGTCGACGGCGGCGGCCGTGCTGTCGACCGGCCGGTCGCCGAAGAGACGACGCAGCTCGGCCTCAAGCTGACGGCCGCGGTAGCACACCAGGCCGAACACGGTCTCGTTCAGGCGCGAGACCGCCACGCTGCCGATGGCGAACACCAGGATGAGCCCGATCGGGACATCCACGATGGCGGAATCCGGCATGCCTTACCCCCGTTGCCAAACCGTCACGACCCACCCGGCCGGCGGACGCCGCTCGCCGGATCACGCGATCAGGACCCCGGCCGCACCCCGCGGGGCCACGCCCCTTATACCCGTTCCGGCGCTGAGAAGACTACTGTGCCCGCCTCTGACACGTCCCGGATCGATACGCCCCGGATCGATAGGCCTCGGTCCGGCCCCGCCGGGTAAACACAGGAAATTCACAGGAATTACACGGCTGGCGCACGGATAGCACGGTCACTGTGTTTGCATGACTGCCATGGCGTTGCTCCCCGGCGGGCCGGCGTCCCCCAGCGGACCGGCCGACGACACGCACGAGCCGGCGCACGAGCCGGCGCACGGGCCGGCGCACCAGGCGGCGCACCAGCCGGTGCGCCAGAACACGCGCCAGCTGCTCCCGGCGCTGCGCCGGGCGGACGGCACCGCGCTGCGGGTGCTCGTCGTCGACGACGAGCCCGCGCTGTCCGAACTGCTGGGGATGGCGCTGCGCTACGAGGGCTGGGAAGTCCGGATGGCCGCGGACGGGCTCGGCGCGGTACGCACGGCCCGGGAGTTCCGCCCGGACGCGGTGCTGCTCGACGTCATGCTGCCCGACATCGACGGTCTGGAGGTGCTGCGACGGCTGCGCGCGGAGGCATCCGACGTCCCGGTGCTGTTCCTGACCGCCCGGGACGCGGTGGAGGACCGCATCGCCGGGATCACCGCCGGTGGCGACGACTACGTGACCAAGCCGTTCAGCCTGGAGGAGGTCGTCGCCCGGCTGCGGGGCCTGATCCGCCGGGCCGGCGTCGCGGCCACGCGCACCTCCCCCGAGCTGACGGTCGGCGACCTGACCCTGGACGAGGACAGCCACGAGGTCCGGCGCGGGGACGACCTGATCGAGCTCACGGCCACCGAGTTCGAGCTCATGCGCTTCCTGATGCGCAACCCGCGCCGGGTGCTCAGCAAGAGCCAGATCCTCGACCGGGTCTGGAACTACGACTTCGGCGGCCAGGCCAACGTCGTCGAGCTCTACATCTCCTATCTCCGGAAGAAGATCGACGCCGGCCGCACGCCGATGATCCACACTGTGCGGGGCGCGGGCTACGTCCTGAAGCCTGGCGAGCATCGGCCATGAGCGGCGGCTGTGGGTAACAGGGCATGGCGCCTCGGGTGGTCACTGCGGGCCCGCCTGGTCACGGGCCTGGTCGGGCTGCTCGCGGCGGTGTGCCTGGTGG